>JAFASL010000425.1 GCA_019244535.1 Alphaproteobacteria bacterium | reverse complement strand
GATTGTTCTCCTCGATCCAGTCGTCCAGGCATTCCGGAAACAGTGTCGACTGTCCGCGATCAGCCCCCTCAACGAAGCGCTTCATTCGATCCCCCGCGACCCCCGATGGATCATATCATGCGGGCGTTTTCACACACCCAGGGTCATTATTTGACGCTGACTGGCATCATGTTCGATACCGATAGCCGAACTGGGAAAATCTTTTTTGTGGACCCGATGGGCGGTAAGACGGGGAGCGTTGCCATTAGGCAACTAGGTACTTCGATTATAACTGATTATTTTATCAGCGATCAGCTGCCAACGCGGATCGTCGGCGTAATCGCTGAGTCGCCGATACCAGAACCGGCAACTGCTCTCGTCCTTGCCTCGAGCTTGTTGGTGCTGGGCTACGCCGCGTCGAATCGTGGGCGTTAAGCCAACGAACCTGCTCTGGGCTTTATCCGCCCCCACCCATGGCGTTCGTCGCCGGTGGGCTGCACCCGTCGGCGTTCCAGTCACAACATCATCGCGCCGCGCGCCACCGCGGCATGTCGGCAACGGCGTCACGAGCGTAGGGCGGGGACCAGTGCCTTGGCCGAGGCCTTAGGGCGTGCACTGCTAGCGGGCTGTTCAAACTGGCGGGCGGCGCGCTGGAGATCGCGATGCCGGCCGCTGCGCTACCGGTTGCCGTAGTCAATGCCGGGGTTGAGCAGGTCTGCGCCTTGACGATAGCGCGTGGTGGTCTCGTGCGGCATCCCCATCATGCTCCTCGGATGTGCCAGGCAGGTGGCCGTCAAGTCTGCCATCGGATGGTTAGGAGATACTTAAATCGAACGGAGCTCGTCATCGCGCCGAGTTTGCGGCGGTAGCCGGGTATCACCGCAAGCATGCGATGCGGCTGTTGCGGTCTGGGCGGGTGAACCGGCGTAGTGGACCGCGGCCCGGCCGCCGGATTTACGATCAGGCTGTGCGCGAGGCGCTGATCGTGGTTTGGAGGCATCCGACCGGATCTGGCGGTGACCATCATGACCGGCATCTCCGGCCGCGATTTCTTGACCTCGCGCAACAGGCTGAGCCCGTCCATCCCGGGAGCTGATGTCGGAGAGGATGACGATCAGCTGAGGCCGGATCCCGTCGGCCAGCATCTGCAGCGCTTCCTCAGCCGAATCCGCGAAATGCAGCGCACAGAGACCCTGCCGCACCTCGCGGCGAAAATGCTGGCGGAACAACTCGGCGATGTCGGCCTCGTCGTCGAAGGTCAGGATACTGACGGTCATCTCCGTCGCCCCGCCGTTGATGCAAGCCGGTGCCGCGGCAGGCGCACCGTGAATTCGGTGAATTCCCCGACTTCGCTGTCCACGGTGATCGTGCCGCCGTGTTGTTGGGTTACAACGTCGTAGCTGATCGACAGACCGAGGCCGGTTCCTTCGCCGGTCGGCTTGGTCGTAAAGAACGGCTGGAACAGCTGGTCTTGGATCTCGGGCGGGATGCCGGTGCCGTTGTCGCGCACCCGGATCTCGACCGCCTCCCTATCCTCGCGCGTCGTTACCCCCAGGGTCGGTTGGAACGATCCGTTGCCGCTCTCCCGGGCGCGCCTCGTCGCCGCATAAAAACCGTTGCCGAACAGGTTGAGAAAGACGCGGGTCATCTCCTGCGGCGCCACCTCTATCGGCTTCAGCGCCGGGGCGTAGTCGCGCTCTAGCGTGATGTTGAAGCTCTGATCCTGGGCGCGGGCGCCGTGATAAGCGAGGTTCAGCGCCTCGTCGACCAGCGCACTGATGTCGACCGACCGCCGCTCACCGCTGACCCCGTGCGAGTGCTCCAGCATGCTCTTGACGATGTTGTCGGCGCGCCTTCCGTGCTCGGCGATCTTGTCGAGATTGCCGGTCAGTATTGCGATCGTCTCGTCAATGTCGGCGCGCTTGTCAGCGTCGAGCGCAGCGACGGCCTCTGCCGCCGCAGCCTTCAACTCGTCGAGCAGCTCGACCGAGAGCGCGGCAAAGTTGTTGACGAAGTTTAGCGGGTTCTTGATCTCGTGGGCGATCCCGGCAGTCAATTGACCTAAGGAGGCCATCTTCTCCGCATGGATCAGGCGGTCCTGGGCGCGGCGCAGATCGGCGAGCGCCGCCTCGGCCTCGGCGCGGGCGCGGCCGGCTTCCCGAAACAGCCCAGCGTTCTCGATCGCCAACACCGCCTGGCCGGCAAAGGTCTGCAGCAGGGTCGGGATGGTCGGGGCGAACGCGCCGACCCTGCGGCGGCGGATCACCAGCCCGCCGACGACCCTGTCGTCGCGCAACAGCGGCACCGCCAGCACCGCATGAATGCCCTCCAGCACGTCGCCCGCGCCGCGGCCCGGCATCGTCGGGTCCTGCTGCACGTTGTCGACATACACGGGTGCGCGCGCCACCGCGGCGCGGCCGAGATGCGTCTCGCCAAGCCTGATCTTGCGCTGGCGCAGCACCGCCACTCGCTCTGCGCTCATGCCGAAGGCTGATTTCGGCACAAAGACCTGTTCGCTGGCGTCGAACTGGTAGATCGTGCCTTCATCGGCCTGCGACAGCCCGACAGCACGGCCGATGATCGTCGCCAGCACGGTGTCGAGATCGAGCGAGGAATTGACGGCGCGCAAAACTTCTTCTAGGGCCTGCAATTCGGTGACCGAACGCGTCAACGCGTCGGTACGCTCCTGCAATTCACCGAGCAGTCGCGTGTTCTCGATCGCGATCACCGCCTGGTCGGCGAAGATGCGGACCAGTTCGATCTGCCGTTCGGTGAACGGCTCGACGCGCTGGCGCCCCAGAACGATGACGCCGATCGGCAAGCCTTCGCGCATAAGCGGGACGCCGAGATTCGATCGGACCTTGCCGATCTGGACCGACTCGGGCAAAGCGTAGTCCGGATCAGCGGCAAGGTCGGCAATCTGAACCGCTCGGCCTTCCACGAGGACGCGTCCGATGATCGACCCGCGCCCAGGCGAATGGGACTGCTGCCGTAAGACGGCGTCGAAGTCCGGCGACTGGCCAAAGGTTGCCGCAAAGCGGTACACGTGGCCCTGTCGGGTCGCAATCCCGCCGAGGTCGGCGCCGCAAAGCCGGCCGGCCATCTCGCACAGCGTATCCAGCACCGGTTGCAGATCGAAGGTCGAGCGGCTGATGACCTTGAGCACGTCGCCGGTCGCGGTCTGGTATTCGAGCGATTCTTCGAGATCATGCGTGCGCTGGCGCAGTTCGTTGAGCAACCGCGCGTTTTCGATCGCGATGACTGCCTGGTCAGCAAAGGTCGTGACCAGCGCGATCTGCTTCTCGCTGAACGGCTCGACGCGCGAGCGACCGAATGTGATGACGCCGATCAATGCATCTTCGCGGATCAGCGGCACCCCCAGCATTGTGCGCTGACCGCCGATCTGAACCGCTTCGGCCCGGGTGTATTCGGGATCGGCCGACGCGTCCACGATATGCACCGCCCGCCGTTCGAGCACGGTCCGGCCGGCCAAGGTGCCGCGGCCCAGCGGGATCGGATTGTCTGTTTGGAATTTCTTGTACTCTGCCGGTATCCCGAAGGCGGCCACCATGCGATTGAGGCCATCTTGCAGTCGGAAGACAAAGCCGGAGTCGGCTTGGCAGATGCGCGCCGCCTTTTCAAGCATCGCGTCGAACACCGGGGCGAGATCGCCGGGCGAGGAATTGATGGCCTGCAACACCTCGGCGGTCGCGGTTTGCTGCTCCAGCGCTTCGCGGGTTTCGGTCAAAAGCCGCGCATTCTCCATTGCGATCACCGCCTGCGCCGCAAAGTTTTGCAGTAATCCGATCTGGTTCTTGGAGAACGGCCGCACCTCCTGGCGGTAAATGACGAAGATGCCCAGTAGTGCGCCCTCTTTATGGAAGGGAACGGCCAGACCTGTTCGTGCGCCGCCCAGCTCGACAGTGGCGCGACGCAGGGCGCTTTTCGCGTGCGCGCCGGACGCGGCGAGGTCTGCCACATGCACGAAGTCGTGGCCGCGCGCGATATCACCAAGCGCGGCGGAATCCGAGAGTTCTAGCGGGTTCCTGAGAAATTCGGCGTAGGCGGTAGACACGCCATAATGCGCAGCCGCCTGGAAACGGTTGCTATCATAGGTCCACAATATGCCAAACTCGGCCTCACACAGTCGTACGGCCTTTTCGAGAATCGCGTCGAACACCGGGGCGAGATTACCGGCCGACGCGCTGATGACGCCCAAAACCTCGACCGCCGCGGCCTCCCGTTCGCGAGCTGCCGCCAGCTCTATCTCAAGCGCGTCGATACAAGCTTGCATCTCGGCAAAGCACGAGCGCGACGCATTTTTCGGCCCCTCCCGAACCGCCCTTCTCGAGCTCCGCCTCATATCCGCGCCTCCAGGTACCCGCGCCAATTACCCTCTTCTTCTCTATGATTGGTCGGGCCGCATCTGAGTTTAAGCCAAGTCGCGGCGTTCACCCACCCCGATTGGTCTTTCCCCGGCGAGGTGTTAGTGCTGGGGGCCGAAACCTTCTAGGAAGGAACCCGCGGGTGGGCGATATCTCGCGTGCGGCGAATGACGGCTTTCGGTCGATACTGTTGAAAAACCGGCTGGCCGACGCGGCATAATCTCACATCACGACAGCTGGGGGGCAGTCGATGATGGGGGAGCGGAAGTCCAACAAGACGCGTTGTTCTACGAGTTCTCGCTCGAACGGCATGTGCCGGAGAGACACCTGCTGCGAGCGAGTGATCGGTTTGTCGAACTCGACGGGCTGAGGCGAGAGCTGGAGCGGTTCACAGCGCTATCGGCCGACCTTCGATCGATCCAGAACTGATCTCCGCATGCTGATCGTGGGCCGCTGCTTCGGCATCCGCTCGGAACGGCGGCTGTGTGAGGAGGTCCATCTGAACCTCGCCTACCGCTGCGCCGCGAGCGATACGGTGAGGGGTGGGGATCATTATTTGACGCTGTCGACGCGCGTTGCGCCAGCAAATCAAGTCGAAACACGTTGCCTATTCGTCGCGGAACTGAAGAGTCCACTTCCCTCCAGCGGTGAGTCACGCGAACTCCTGTACCGAATTACGGAAATCTGCCCAGGTTGCTCTCGCACTTGGACGCCCACGACTTGCGCGGTTGCCCGATCGAGGCTCGGGCGCACAAGCCACCCTCTGATGGCCTCCGGGGGGTGTGGGGCTCCCCCGGGTTCGCCGCTGGGCCGCAGTAGCTTCCCATTACCTTCCATCGCGATGTTGATTGGCTGGATCGCGGCTGAGGTCGGACGTCAGCCCTGGGTAGTCTGCGGCGTGAACCGCCGAGGCCATGATGCCGTTCTGACCGCGCGTCCGGCGGCAATGGTGTGCCACCGAAAAGACCGAGCTCAACCCTCGCGCGGCCTCTCACGTTGCCCCCAGTCCGCAACGGCGCGCAAGCTCATTATCTATAGCCTTGGCGATATCTATAGCCTTGGCGATGGCGACGGCGCGAAATGCTGGCGCGCACCGCGTACCCCACGAGGAAGCCAATAACCACGCCGAAACACCCCACACTGAGGACAAGCGCAATTTCGTGGTTTCCTATCGGCATCTATCAGACTCCAGTT
>JAFASL010000417.1 GCA_019244535.1 Alphaproteobacteria bacterium | reverse complement strand
TTCAGAATGCCTTCGATCTGGCGAACGGTGTCGGTCGTACGGCCGATCGAGGCCCCGTCCGGCAGCTGCACGATCACGAAGAACGCCCCTTGGTCCTCCTCCGGCAAAAAGCCGGCGGGTGTGACCTTGCCCAATGCCCAGATTCCGGCCATGGAGCCGGCCACCATCAAAAGGCCGATGACCGAAATCCTCACCAGCCGGGCCACGATCGCGCCATAGCCGTCGCGCACCCAATCGATGCCGCGCATCAGCGCCCCGATCGGGCCGCGGCGCGGTCCATGATGCGGACGCAGGAACAAGGCGCACAGCGCGGGCGACAGGGTGAGCGCGTTGATGGCGGAGAGGAACATCGACACCGCGACGGTGACTGCGAACTGGCGAAACAGCTCCCCTGAAATACCCGGAATGAAGGCGACGGGCACGAACACCGAAAGCAGCACGAGGGTGATCGCGATGATGGGCGCGAAGATCTGTCCCATGGCGACCTTTGTCGCCTCGGCGGGCGACAGCTCGGGACGGTGTTCCATCACCTGCTCCACCGCCTCAACCACGACGATCGCGTCATCGACCACGATGCCGATCGCCAGCACGATCGCCAGGAGGGAGACGGTGTTGGCCGAATAGCCGATCGCATTCAGCACGATGAACGTGCCGATCAGACTCACCGGGACCGCAATCGTGGGGATAAGCGTCGCGCGCAGGTTGCCCAGGAACAGGAAGACGACCAACACCACCAGGACGAACGCCTCGACCAGGGTCTTCTGCACCTCGTGGACCGTGGCGGTGACGAATGTCGTCGGGTCGTAGGTCACCTTCCAGGCGAGGTCGTCTGGAAAGCCCTGCGCCGCGTCCGCCATGACCTTCTTGACGCCACCGAGCGCAGTGAGCGCATTGGCGCCGGGCGCCTGGTAGATCGCCATCAGTGCCGCGGGGGCGCCGTTCAACCGTGTGGAGCGGTCGAGGTTCGCCGCTCCCAGCTCCACTCGAGCAATGTCCTTCAGGTGCAGGACTGACCCGTCCGGATTGGTCCGGATCACGATCTGCTCGAACTCCGCCGGCGATACCAGGCGCCCCTTCGTCTGGATGTTGAGTTGCAACTGCTGGTCATTGGAAATGGGGCGGGCTCCGATGCGGCCGACCGCGGCCTGGACGTTCTGCGACTGGATGGCGCTTACGACGTCGGCGGTCGTGAGGCCCAGCCCAGTCAGCCGATCCGTGCGAACCCAGACCCGCATGGCGTAGTCCTGCGGCCCGAACAGCGTGGCGTCGCCGATCCCCGGCGTGCTCTTGATCTGGTCCAGCAGGTTGATGGTCGCGTAATTGGAAATGAACAGCTCGTCGTGCGTTTGCTTCGGTGAGTAGAGCGCGACCACACCGAGCAGGGCCGACGACTGCTTCTTGACCGTGACACCCTGGCGCCGGACATCCTCCGGCAATTTGGAAATCGCCACTTGAACGCGATTGTTGACGTTGACCGTGTCGATGTCGGGGTCCGTGCCGAGCTCGAACGACACTTTCAATGAATAGCTGCCGTCGTTCCCGCTCACGCTTTTCATGTAGATCATCTTGTCGACGCCTACCACCTGGCTCTCGATGGGCTGGGCTATGGTGGCATCGACCACCGCGGCCGACGCGCCGGGATAGGTGGTGGTCACGGACACCTGCGGCGGCACGACGTCCGGGTATTGCGCCACAGGGATCACCAGAAGCGATAGCAGGCCAGCGATTGTCGTCAAGATCGCGATTACAGCCGCCAGCCTGGGCCGGTCGATAAAGATGGCGGAAAACATCGGTCAGCTCCGCTCTGCGGGACGCTGCGCCGGGCTGGCGTTCACTGTGGCACCAGGCCGCAGGCTCTCCATGCCCTGAACGACCACCTGTTCGCCGCCTTTGAGACCATTGTCGATGATCGCGAAGGGGCCCGACTCGCCGCCCAGCTTCACGCGCTTGACCGCGGCCTTGCCATCCTCGACCGCGAACACGTAGGTGCCTTGCTGATCGACGATGAGAGCCGATTGTGGCACGAGAACCCGCTCCTCGGGCTTTCCGGTTTCAACCAAAACCCTAACGAGCTGACCGTCGATGAGTGTGCCGTTCGGATTGGGCATGGTCGCACGGAGTGAAACCGTGTCTGTTGCCCGATCCACCTTGACGTCGATGAAGTTAATCCGGCCTACCTGATCGTAGGTGGAACCATCCGAAAACCTTATGCGTATCGTAAACGTTTGACCCCGCTCTCTACGCTCTTCCTCGTTCTTGACTTTTAGGAAGTCGCGTTGACTTACCGGGAATGTCACATACATCGGGTCACGGCTGACGATCTCGGTGAGGGCGTCGCTGTTCGGTCCGACGACGTTGCCCTTCGTGAATTTGGAGCGCCCGATCTCGCCGCTGATCGGCGCGACGATCTGTGTGTAGCCGAGGTTGATCTCCGCAGTCCTGAGGTTCGCGTTCGCGGTGACCACATCGCCCTGCGCGATCTTTTCGGCAGCTATCCGCTGGTCAAGCGTCGAGCGGGATGCCGTGTCCGTCTTCGCCAGCTCCTCGGTGCGCGCGCGCTGCGCCGTCGCATTCGCGTATTGGCCCTGTGCCCCCAGGAGCGCGCCACGGGCCTGCAACACGGCGGCGTCGAACGTGTCCGGCTCGATCCGGAACAGCACGTCGCCCTCCTTGACCAGATCGCCCTCCTTGAACAGCACTTGTTGCAGGACTCCCGTAACGCGCGCACGGATGTCCACGTGGTCCATGGCTTCGACGCGCCCCACAAAGTCGGTCGCACGGGTTATCGGCCGCACCTCGGCGGCGATGGTGGCTACGGGGACCGCACTCGGTTGTTGCGCCTGCCCGTATTGGGGTTGCGTGATGACACCCAACAAAAGGGCCACATACAGGAGAAGACGCATTTTACCCCCTCATGCCGCTGTCAGCTCCGGCAATAAGGGCCACTCGACGCTCGAAACGAGCCATGGTTGTCTCCGTACTGCGATGTACCCGTGGGGCCGGGTCGTGTTTTAGTTCGTCTTTCAGCCGCGCTACTTCTTCTTGAGCCGCCAATGATGCTCACACGGCGGGTTGGTGACGTCGGCATTGAGAACGCCTTCGGTGATACGCCCTTGGATGTCCACGACATCACCTCCGATATCGACATGCGTGTCTGTGAATGTCCCGTCCGGACGCGGGTCGAAGCCTATGGCGTAGTTTTGCAACGCGCTATCGGTAAACGCCAGCATGCCGCCGTGGATAGTGACTGACACGTTTTCCTCGGCTGGACAGGTTCCAGCCGGCCCCTTCGTTAGCACCCGCTTTCCGGTGTAAACTCCGTCGAGTGAGTTCCCCGCTGCTACGGCCGGCTCGGCTATGGCGAGCAAAGCGAGGCTGCACATCCCAAAAGGCATTCGGCGTTTCGATATGGGGCGCATCGTCGGCCTTCCACCGAGCCCCCCACGGTGCCTATGTGCTTAGCGTCAAGCAGGCGGCTTTGGGGACGAAATCCAACTGAGACACCACCGAGGGCCGCCAAGCGTTCATTTGAAGCGAATCTGCGGTATGCGGGTGGAATCACTGGGTCAGCAGCATGGCGGAGATTTGCTGGGCCGGGCTCGCGGTTGCCGTGGCGTCATCCGCTTTGGCGCGATCGCGCAGCGCCGCCTAGAAGGCGGCCCGGGATAGGCGCTAAATCCTCTCAGGGTGGTCGCGTGCCTTTCTCATT
>JAFASL010000406.1 GCA_019244535.1 Alphaproteobacteria bacterium | reverse complement strand
TTGTCGCACCTCGAGGTTGTCGAACGGCTTTTTAAGAATCAGGAACCGGTTACTGGAACCAAGCCGCTCCTGAATTTCGTCCCAGGAATAATCGGAGAACGCCGTGCAAATCACGACCAGCAGGTCGCCCTGTTCCTGCCAGATACGGCTGATCGTCTCGATTCCATCCCAGCCGTTGGGCATGCGCGCATCCACGTAAGCCACGGCATACGCCCGCCCCGCGCGCAGCGCCGCGCGTACCTTCTCCAAACCTTCCTGTCCTCGCGACGCACAGTCGATCTCAAAGCGCGGCACATCAGCGCGGGGAGCCGGACGGCCGAACAACGCCGCCGCCGCCGCTCCGAGTTTTCCGACGGCTGCCGGTTCGGGGCTGAAAATCTTTTTGAAGTCCTGGTGAATCGCCGGGTTGTCGTCAATGACGAGGATCCGAGCGGTCGAAGCAGCGGCAACGGCATTCATGCGGCGAACGGGATGGTCGAGATGGCGCGCGGCGGCGCAAGCGTTACGATAAAGGATGCGCCACGGTCGACACCCTCGCTGTACGCGCGCAGCGTCCCGCCCATTTCCTGAGCAGCGAGCGCGCTCGCGTGCAGGCCGAATCCATGGCCGTCTTTCTTGGTCGTAAACCCGTAGGTGAAAAGCCGCTCCTGGGCGTCCAGGTCGATGCCGCGGCCATTATCGATGACGTGAATCTCCACGCCGCCCTCAGCGTTGCCCTGGGTGCGCAACGTGAGCCGGCGCTCCGTCCCGGCCATTTCCGCGAGTGACTCTTCGGCGTTGGCGATGAGGTTTACCAATATCTGGGTGAGTTTCACCCGGTCACACGTTGCCCGCGCCACGCCGTCGAACTCGCGGCAGGTGATGACACCGGATTTTTGCAGCGCATCGGCGTTGATCGCCAGCGCGTCGTCGATCACCTTCGGCAAGGTAACCTCTTCGAGGACTCCGGAAACACCGCTCAAGGATTGCTGTCTGGTGACAATATCCTTGATGTGCTGGACGCTGCCTTGCAGGCGATCGACTTCGCTGACCAGTTCGCCGTGCTCGGCGACCCAATGTTGCGCCAGCATTTCTAGAAACCCCGGCACTTGCTGCCCGACCGGGTCCTCGGTGAGATACGCGCCGACATTGCCCGCGTTGGTGCGCAGAAGCCCGACGGCGTTCGGCAGGTCGGCCATGGGCGTGTCGCGCAGACGTTCAGCGACCAGCGAAACCGAGACATTCACGCTGTTGAGCACGTTGCCGACGTTGTGCAAGACGCTGTTGGCCACCTCGGCCATGCCGGCCTTGCGCGATACCGTCGCGATTTGCGCGTTCATCTCCGCCAGTGCCTGTTGCGCCTGTTTGCGTTGGGTGATTTCCCGCTGCAGCTCCGCGTTGGCCGCCGTCAGCTCCGCCGTGCGTTCGCGCACGCGCATCTCCAATTCTTCCTGCGCTTTGCGCAGGGACTCTTCGGCCCGCATCCGTTCGGCCAATTCGAGCCGCAGGCGTTCGTTCGTCTCTGTAAGGGCACTGCGGGCCTGTGAAAGGCCCCCCCGCGCGCCTTCCAATCCGTCCGCGGCGCGTCCGATCTCTTCCTGCAACCGGTTAAAGTTATCCGCCATGTCGCCCACTTCATCCCGCGAATGGACGATCACCGGGGCGAGTTCAAAGCGCGCCTTGGCGGCTTCCAGATCGCCCGCGGCGAGGGCGCGCATCGCCCGGGTGAAATCGGCCAGCGTCCCCTTGACCAGGTAGTCCGCCGCCTTGGAAACTTCCACCGCCGAATGCGCGATCATCCCCGGCAGCACCAGGCCGACGCTGATCGTGAGAAGTGCGACCACGACAAAGATATCCTCAAGCGCCACGACCAATGCCGTCTGTTCTCGTCCGACATGGCCCACGGCGATCAGGTAACCGGCAGCGTCCAGCGCCAGGACGAGCAGCATCGCGCCGGTGAGTTTCAGGTGAAGCGTGCGCGCGATCGCCGGAAGCCCCATTTTCTGCCGGTCGCGCATTTTCCGCCAGGCGTAGAGCGCCGAGCCCGCGTAGGCGAAAGTTATCCCGGCCAGTACCGTCGGCAGGCCGTACTGCTCAAATCCAAGGACCGTCGCCAGCGCCCAGATCCCTGCGGCCAGCAGCCCGAGGCCGATCGTGCCGCGAGGCGCGCGATACGGTCGCGCCATCCGGGGCTCATTGCGGCGCAACAGCCAAACGGCGATGTTCGGCATCGCAATGCCGATAAGGTAAGTGAGGTTGGCCGCCGCGATCAGCCACACCGGATCGCCGATGAGAAGAAACGCGATCGCCATGCCCGCGGTGATGAGCGTCGTGACCCACGGAGTGTCCGTGCGCGAGCGCTTGGCCATGAATTCCGGCAGCAGACCGTCTTCCGCAAGTTGCGACAGCGTCCGG
Organism: Alphaproteobacteria bacterium; assembly: GCA_019244535.1. GTDB lineage: Bacteria > Pseudomonadota > Alphaproteobacteria > ATCC43930 > CGMCC-115725 > AP-15. The sequence continues at coordinate 391 of JAFASL010000406.1, read as the reverse complement.
GCCGCACCGGCGAGCGGCGCGAGCGTGCCATGAAGCATGTTGAAAATCATGAACCAGATCGCCGCCGCCTTGGCTGCGCCCCCCAGCAGGGGCGCAAACGTCGGCCCGAGTTCCTGGGCGAGGTCTTTGCCCAGTGGTTCCGGCCCGAGCGCACCCAACCAGATGACCGGTAGCACAATGAAGTACAGAGCGGCCAGTCCGGCACTGGCAAACATCGCCCGCGGCACGTTCCTGGCCGGATCGATCGTCTCACCAACGTGACAGGCGGCTTGCTCGAATGCCGGCGCCGCAAACCCAATCAGGTACAACCCGGCCATCACGCTCGTCACCTGGCCGAACCAGCCTGCAAACGGCACCGTGAGGTGAAACGTGAACGCCTGGTGCCAGTCCA
>JAFASL010000356.1 GCA_019244535.1 Alphaproteobacteria bacterium | reverse complement strand
TTTCTAAGGGCTGGCCTGTCCCTCCATGCGGGCCAGCTCTTTTTTTGCTCTCCATGCCCCGGAAGGTAATAGGCAAGACGCTTGAGTGCGGGCTACTTCTTCTCCAACCGGATCAGCCACCCGTTCACCGCGGCAAGTGCATTCGCTATGGCGGCTTGTGCGGCGGGCTTCTGCTGTTTGGTGAATTGCGTAAGACGTTTCGTGAGCCGGCCGACAACCGAGGTCGGCTGCTCGGGATTGTTGGATGGGGGATTTTCCATACCCCAAGATAGCGCCACCAGAGGGCCAAGCCCAAGCATGACAGCTCAAGCATCAGTGGTAGGAGCTATCCAAAGTGAGACACTACCGTCCTGAGAGCATACCTGCTATTTTGCGCCAGTGGTGACCTACACGATCGTTCCGCGGGACCGGGCATACTGGATCGAGGAAATCGGGAAGGACGGCCTACGAAAGCGGATCGAGCGATGTGACACCGAGGATATCGCTGTGCGTCGCCTTCGGGTTCTCCAGCAGGCCACCGATAAAAGCTTGTTTCGGCGGTCCTTCGAGGAGAATGACCTCGGATAGCCGCCAAGCATCTTCCGCCTCGTGATCGAGGCCGACGCCGAGGACTTTGAGGCTCGGACTTCGGTACAAGCTGATGCACTCCACGGGATGGTGCAGCTTGCGGTGTGGTGCCGAAAGGACGAGTTCTGATCCGAGGCCGCCTCAGCCGACTGAGCGCTCCGCTCGAACCAAGGCCGGGTCGTGGCGTTCTGCGGGCCATGACGGAAACGGATGCCGGCGAAGTCGAGCGGTTGTGGGCGCGGGCTGCGCAGGTCCGGTATTACGCAACGTTTTTCCGGCACCACCCCGTCAGTGAAGACTTGAGTGCATACGCGCAGGAATTAGAGGCCAAAGCGCAGCGGATTGGGTCGCCAGCCGAGACCTCCTACCGCTCGGCAGCAAGCCGACCGGTCCCGTTTGGCCGGTCTGTTTTTCATACCGGATCGCAAGCGTTCCGTCCGCGCGGTAGAGCATGCAGGCCGTGATGGCGCTGGGTTACTTTCGAGGCCGCACGAGGCGGATTGCTCGCAGTGCAACCACGGCATTGGCCATCTACGACGAGCAGGGTGTCGTGAAGCTGTCCACGAGACCCTCTGGTGTTCACGTCCTAAAAGAAACCACCGTGCAACGCTCCGCGAGAAGACTCACCTCAGCGGCGGGGGCCTTGGAATCGGCAACGGGCATTTAGGAGGAACGATGCGGCTGTCCGATGTTGACGGTCAGATAGCCTATGACCTTGACGAATTCTGCAATGAATATGGAAACCCGCGCGGCCAGTCATTCACGTTCGAGGTCACCTGCGATGCAGTTACTTATGTGTATGCAGACGTCGTCGGCACCGTGCGCGCAGACAAAGTGATCTTCGAACTCAACAGTGAAGACCTGGTCTGCACGCGTAAGGCTCATTGAACCGTCAACAGACCAGTATCCCAACTAATTCCGGTCCGCATTCCACCGGCATTGCTTCAGCAACTTCGTGCAGTGGGAGTTGAGGGGCCGGGCGGTCCCTGATCTCAGGCTGACCGAAGCGCAGCTTGAACGCGCCGCCTAAGCGCGCCCTCTTCAGGCTGGCGCGGGGGCGCCCCGTTTCTGTTGGGGCACAGGCTCCGGCGGCAGAAGAGGCCGCAAATCGCGCGCTCATGGCCATCTGGCCCGGTGAAATGGAACTCCGCCGTAAGCATCAAGGGCAGGATTCGCGGATAGTGCTGACCGCATCCGCCAACGATCCAAAATAGCCCGCTTGGCCAAACCTTTCCGCCGCGTCCTCGTTGCCGCGCCATGAGGAGCCAACATCGGCCAGCGGCTTCGGCGGACGACCTGCGACGGCAGGCAACCCGGGCGCGCATATTCGCGGCCAATCTGTCACCGAATGATCCGGCAGCGGCCAGTTTGGAGGCTTTTGCGAAGGCGCTGATGCACACCATCCCGCCGCGGATCGGGCCATGCGAGCTGGTACCGTTCGCCAAGCTGGTGGCGCTGCGCTGTCCGCGTGATCTCGCGCCACTGGCGAAGCAAGCTGGCGGCCAACGGGAGCCGGGCAGCCGTCGATGGCTGATCGAAACACGACGCCTCGGGCCGCTATCCACGCGCTCAGGCAGGCTACCGACCCACTGTTCAGGACCGCCGGGCTCGATCTCGATTAGAGCCGGCTACTGCCAGTGCCTCACCACCACCTTTCCCGCTGACGCCTCCCTTCGCTGCTCCGGCCGTTAAGGCCAAGCCTCCCAGGCCGTGCCTTCGGCAGCCTTGAGCCCTTGCGCGCGCTTCGGCCTCTGGACCACAGGCGACGGGACGAAGAACGGGGGGGTTGGCCTCAGATCACGCTGACCTCATGTACGGGGCGGTAGCCCCTCGGTGCGATATGCTTGGTTTGGTGTCATACGCGGTCTTCATGGGAGTAGTAGGGTTAGCCGTGCGATTTGCCTCCAACAGCAGACGGAAGGATGCAAACGCTGCTGCCGCTACCCTGTCCACAGGAGCCTCATCACCCTCCTGAATAGGTCCGGGCACCAAAGATTTGTGCCTGGCTATAGACTGGCTCTTTGTGCAGGCGGCCACACCGCGGATTTTTCACCTCTTGCAGGCCGCGCGGCTTCAGACGTGCGAGCCTCGTCAGCCTCTAGCACGTCGGCTTTCTGATCGAGTTCATCGGCGTACGATCTAAGCCGCGGTGTTGCCGGATCGTCCGGGCCGAAGTCCCGCCGCAAAAGAAGCGAAGCCGTGTTGCCCGGCCGCGGAGGTTTGCCACCAACACCCATTTTTCGCTCGCTTGGCCCATTTTTCCAATGGCTGGCCAACGCTAACAGCGGCTGTGCAGTTTGGCGAAGCGGGGAGCTTTGCCCCTCACGCTGACCTCAAGCGCTGCTGCGGCACGGAGCGCCTCAAATGCTGCAAACGCGTCTCAACGCTGGCCTGGCTGGCCAAGCCGACGGCATGCGGGCCATCCTTCTGGGCACGACTCCAGGGAGAGACCTGGCGCGTTGGCCCCGCCCTGCTGAGCGGCGGGAACAGGAAGCCGGAGGGCTCTGGCGTCCACCCGTCCGAAGCTGAATGTAAACGTAAAGGTAAAATCGGATTTTTACCTGCGAGCGCCTGCCTGTGCCCGGGGTGCGAAATCCCCGCGGTTGGCCGGGCCGGGCGGAAGGACCCGCTTAAGTTTTTTTAGTTCGCGCAAGGCCAAGCTCTATGACTGATCCGGGCGGTCATGAGATCACGCTCGATCAGGTGGAGCGGACTGCGATTTAGCGGGCATATTCCCGAGAATGCGGCCGCGCGCGTGAGCTACTGGACATCCGAGGGGGATGAGCGCTAATAGCGCCCTACTGCATTGCACAATCCGGAAATCCCATTGTGCTGGCTGATTACCAACCAGGTGCCGATTTCTGTGAGATGTCACGCGGGGACGTGACTCAGGCCATCCGGGACCGGCTAGGTGGCCTTTCGATCGCCGAGTTCCGCCGGCGCGTCACCGAGGCGGAGGCCGAACTGAGTGATCTTGGCGTCACCTTCACGATCTACTCCGACAAGGATGCAATCGATCGGGTTCTGCCGTTCGACGCCATCCCTCGTGTCATTCCGTCGGATGAGTGGCAAATCGTGGAGGCTGGGGTCCGCCAGCGTGTCACGGCGCTGAATCTGCTTTTGCACGACATCTATCATGAGCAGAGCATTCTTGCTGACCGGGTGATCCCCGCCGACCTGGTGCTGGCCAACGCGAACTACCGGCCACAGGTGCAGCATTTCAACCCACCCTGCGGCACTTATGTGCATGTCTGCGGTATTGACATCGTGCGCGACCGCGCCGGCGTGTTCCGCGTGCTCGAGGACAATGCGCGGACACCGTCCGGGATCAGCTATGTGATCTCAAACCGGCATACGATGATGCGCGCATTCCCCGAGCTGCTGGAGCAGATGGCGTTGCGACCGGTGGGGGATTATGGCCATCACCTGATCACGGCGCTCCGCGAGGTTGCGCCGGCGGGCAAGAGCGATCCGCAGGTGGCGCTGCTGTCGCCCGGCACCTACAATTCGGCGTTTTTCGAGCATGTGTTCCTTGCCCGGGAAATGGGCGTTCCGCTGGTCGAAGGTCGCGATCTGGTGGTTGGCGACGATGACCGGGTCTACATGCGTACAACCGGCGGACTGGCGCGCGTGTCGGTGCTGTATCGGCGACTGGACGATGACTTCCTGGACCCCAAGGCGTTCCGGCCCGACAGCATGATCGGCGTGCCTGGGCTGATGCGGGCCTATCGGACGGGCAAGGTGACTCTGGCCAACGCGGTGGGCACTGGCGTCGCCGACGACAAGGCGATGTACGCCTATATGCCGCGCATCATACGCTACTACCTGGATCAGGATCCGATCCTGCCGAATGTCGAGACCCATGTCTGCCGCGACCCGGACGGATTGCGCTTTACCCTGGATCATCTCGAGGACCTGGTGGTCAAACCCGTCGGGGGATCCGGCGGCTACGGAATCGTCATCGGACCGCGGGCCTCGGCTGCGGAACTTGCCGCCTGTCGTGCGCAACTCCAGGCAGACCCCGGCAACTTCATCAGCCAGCCCTGCGTCGATCTTTCGGTCACACCCACGCTGATCGGCGACAAGGTCGAGCCTCGTCACATCGATTTCCGCCCGTTCGCCATAACCGGCAAGACCACCTGGGTGCTGCCAGGTGGCCTTACACGCGTGGCGCTGCAGCGCGGCTCGCTGGTGGTCAATTCGTCCCAGGGGGGTGGTTCGAAGGATACCTGGGTTCTTGCCTGAAATTCTTCTTGCGCGCTACGCGCTGGCGATCTTCTGGCTTGCCCGCTACGTCGAGCGGGCGGAGAATCTGGCGCGAATTCTCGATACCAACGCCACCTTCGCCCGGGACCGGCAGGGAGCTCAACATTGGCATTCGCTGCTGGAGCTGCATTCTGATCAGGAGCGGTTTGCCGCCACCCATACGAGCCCGACCGCCGCGGCGGTGCTGCGGTTTTATGTTACCGATGACAGCAATCCCACCTCAATCGTCAGCGCCATCGGCATGGCGCGGGAGAATGCACGGATTCTGCGCCCGCTGATTTCGAACGAGATGTGGGCACATCTGAACGTCTTCAACAAATGGCTGCAAACGCTCGATGATCAGGCCCTGGCTCCCGGCGACCTGACCCGCCTGTTCAATCGTATCAAGGAGTCATGCCAGACGCACACAGGCATCACCGACGGCACGCTGCATCGCGATCAGGTGTCCTACTTCTACCGACTCGGCCGTTACATCGAGCGCGCGGACGCGACCACCCGGCTGCTGGACATCAAGTACCACACATTGCTGCCACATGTTGCCGACGTCGGTACGCCCATCGATATTGGCCAATGGGATGCGGTGCTTCGGTCAGCAGCTGGGCATTATGCCTATCTCCGTGCGGTATCGACGGGCGTGACACCCAGTGGCGTCGCCGCGTTTCTGCTGTTGCATCCCCGTTTCCCACGGTCGGTCGCGTTCTCGGTGGCGGAAGCGGACCGACTGCTTGCCGTGCTGAGAACCCGCCATGAATTGGCGGGAGGCGCGGCCGCCGCCGCTTCACTGGGCGGGCTGCGAAACGAGCTTGCGATGCTTGACATCCAGCAGATCATCGCGCGCGGTTTGCACGAGTTCTTGGACCACGTGCAGAAACGTCTGATCGCCGCAACCGATGACCTGGGAGAGGCGTTCTTCGATACTGGGACCGGCGTCGGCTCACGGGTTACTTTGGACCAGCGACAGGCCTGAGCAGCATGCCGGTTCTCACAGTCCGCCACATCACGACCTATCGCTACAAACAGCCGGTCAGCCTGGGCGAGCATCGGATGATGCTGCGGCCGCGTGAGGGACATGACCAGCGGCTGCTTGACGAAAGGCTGGAGATAACACCGACGCCCTCGGAGCTGTTCTGGGTACACGACGTGTTCGGCAACAGTGTCGCGATCGCACGATTTACCGGCCGCACGCGCGAGCTGTGCTTTGAAAACACCGCGCGGCTCGATCATCGGCCGCAGCACGCACTCGATTTCCGTCTGGATGAGCAGGCACAGATCTATCCGCTGTCCTACAGCAGTGATGAGATGCCCGATCTGGCGCGCTCGATCGAGCGTCTGTACCCCGATCCGGACCACGCCACCGACCAGTGGGCACGGCGCTTCCTGCACCGGGATGGGCCGACCCGGGTGCTGGACCTGCTGCGTGACATGACCGATGCGATCAAGCGGGAGCACAGCTATGTGCCGCGCTACGACGGCGGCATCCAGGACCCGGCGAAGACGCTGCGGGTTGGCAGCGGCACGTGCCGGGACTTCGCCGTGCTGATGATCGAGGCCGCGCGGTCGCTGGGCCTGGCCGCCCGGTTCGTGTCGGGGTATCTCTATATGCCGAGCGTTGACCGCGGCGCGCATTTGGGCGGCGGAGCAACCCATGCCTGGGCGCGGATCTATCTTCCTGGCGCGGGTTGGGTGGAGTTCGACCCGACAAACGGCATCGTCGGCAACCGCGATCTGATCCGGGTCGCCGTGGCGCGCGATGCGCGACAGGCGGTGCCGCTGAGTGGCACCTGGTTCGGCTTCCCGTCTGACAATCTGGGCATGACGGTCGAGGTCAACGTCACCATGGAGGAGCCCTCCCAGGAGGGAATCGCGCCTGCTGCCAAACCTTACGTTCAGACGTCCTCATCATAAACCGTTCCGTAAACCATTTTCCCTGGGAGATCCCACGTGCGGATCAAAGCCGGATTCGAGATTGCCTACGAATGCCCGCAGCCAACGCCGATGCTGCTGGTGCTGAGCCCGCACCTGTCGCGGCTGCCGGGTCTGGAAGGACCCCACCAGTTGCGCCTCGACCCGTCGATCGTCGCGACCGAGTATCACGACAGCTTCGGCAACCTGTGCCACCGGATCGTTGCGCCCGCCGGACGCCTGACCATGGCGATGGAATTCGTCGTCCGCGACACCGGCGAGCCGGAACCCGTCGTGGCGGATGCCGTGCAACACGGCATCGATGAATTGCCAGACGAGGCCTTGGTGTTCCTGTTGGGCAGCCGCTATTGCGAGACCGACCGACTCTCTGACCTTGCCTGGTCATTGTTCGGTGGCACTACGCCCGGGTGGGCGAGGGTCCAGGCGATCTGCGACTACGTGCATGACCGGATCACGTTCGGCTATGAGCATGCCGACCCAACCCGGACAGCCTTCACGGGACACGGCGAACGTTGCGGGGTGTGCCGCGACTTCGCCCATCTGGCGGTGACGTTGTGCCGCTGCATGAACATCCCTGCCCGTTACTGCACTGGGTATCTGGGCGACATCGGCGTGCCGCCGGCCGATGCTCCGATGGATTTCAGCGCCTGGTTCGAGGTCTATCTGGGCGGCCAGTGGCATACCTTCGACGCACGCCACAACACACCTCGGATCGGTCGGATATTGATGGCCCGCGGCAGGGACGCGACGGATGTCGCCATGGTGACCTCGTTCGGCCCTTGCCGGCTTGCGGGGTTCACGGTGGTGACCGAGGAGGTGCGTCCACGCTTGGCCGGGGCTGAATGACTGTTCTAGCCAACACCCTCTTCCGTTCGGCTATGGGCTGCACTGGTACCTGACCGCAACTTCCATGCATCGGGCGGATGCCTAGCGTATGAGCCGAGCGTCGGGCGGCTGAGTTAGGGTCCAAGGTCAAGATCGGCCGTGATGCGTTCCGCGCGAGCGGCATCACCGCCTATCTCGAAGCCGGCGGGACACTCGAGAACGCGCAGGACGTTGCGGCGCACGAGAGCCAAGGACCACCAAGCTCTACGATCGCACTGGCGATGAGATCACGCTTGATGAGGTTGAGCGGATCGCAATCTACCGGCAGGGACTTGCGATCAGCCGTATCAGAGGGCCCGCTAACGACGGTAGCGCGCGAGCACCGCGTCATACCGCCGCAGCGCGTCCGGCTGCTCGCCAGAACGTTCGCGCGAAAAAAGCATGGCGCTGAGATGCCGGAAGCCGTGCGCCTTCTCAAAGCCGGTCCCGTCGCACAGCGCCCGCTTAACCTGGACGACGAGGTAGCCTGGTGCTTTGGCTCCGCCCTGCTGGCCGGGGAACAGCAAGCCGGAGGGCTCTGGCGTCCACCCGTCTGAGGGTGAGTGTAAATGTAAATGTAAAATCGGGTTTTTACACCCGAGCGCCTGCCTGTCTCCGGGGCGCGAAATCCCCGCGGTGGGCTGGGCCGGCCGGAAGGACCCGCTTAGGTCTTTAAACATCAAGCACGCGCACACAGCGCGCGCTGTCGATCGCGGCGAGCAGACGCTTCAGCATTGCGGTGCAGCTTCGCCAAAGGCCTGTCCAGTGA
>JAFASL010000321.1 GCA_019244535.1 Alphaproteobacteria bacterium | reverse complement strand
AAGCGTCCAGGGGAGATTATAGCGATGAGTTCTCCCGGATGAGTTGTCGCCCACGGAAACCCCAATTCGCCGGAGCGTAAGGAGGCGCGCCATGAAGCACACGAGTTACCGGTTGTTACTCTCAAGCCTCGCATTGGCGTATATTTTCACGGCGGCCGAATCGGCTGTTGCGGGTACATGCGCGAATTTAGCGTCGCTCGGCCTGCCCGATATCACAGTCACGGCGGCGCAGACGGTCCCCGCTGGCAATTATACCGCCGCCAACGGCCAGACTTTCCAAAACCTGCCGACCTTTTGCCGGGTGGCCGCCACGGCAACGCCGACCAGCCAATCGGATATCAATTTCGAGGTCTGGATGCCGCCGCCGGGTACCTGGAACGGCATATTTCGCGGAGAGGGCTCCGGCGGCTCCGCCGGCGCGATTACGTTTTCGCTAATGGCTAATGCGATTGCCCGCAATTACGCGACGATGTCCAACGACAATGGCCACACCGGCAGCAACTGGTCCTTTTCTTTGCAGCCCGAGCGGGTGAACGATTTCGGGTATCGGGCCCAGCATGTCACGACCGTGGCGGCCAAAGCCATCATCAAATCCTATTACCGACAACAGCAGGAATATTCGTATTTCTACGGTTGCTCGCAGGGCGGCCATCACGCGCTGATGGAAGCACAGCGCTATCCCGACGATTACGATGGCATCGTCGCCGGCGCCTATGCCGGCATCGATTGGACGGCGTTGATGTTTGGCGAGCTTTGGACGGGCGTGCATTCGGACACGGGCGGGACGGCGTCGGCATTGCCGCAAACCCAGCTGAACCTGGTCACGAGTGCGGTCTTGAAGCAGTGCGGTCACCAGGATGGCGGCGTGGCAACCGATGCCTTTCTCGCCGATCCGCGCGACTGCCATTTCAATGTCCAGAGACTACAATGCACACCTGGGCAGGATCCAAGCACTTGTCTCACTCCCGGTCAGGTCGGGGCCGTGCAGGCGATTTACGATGGAGCATCGAACCCGAGGACCCATATGCAGATCTGGCCTGGCTTTCTGCCTGGCAGTGAGACCTTTTGGCGTGAGGTTCTGGTCGGCAATCCGAACGCGCCCGGCGGCAGCTCAGCGTCCTTCTTTAAGGATGGCGTGTTCAACGGTGAAGCCAACTTCAGCTATTTGAACATCAACTTCGACAGCGATGTTGCGCTGACCAATAACAAGCCGGCCGGCAGCGGACTGACCTGGCAACAGGCGCTGGACGCCAACAACCCGGATCTGAGCGCATTTCGCCGGCACGGCGGCAAGCTGTTAATGTATCATGGTCTTGCTGACCCGTTTGTGACCCCGCTCGGCAGCCTTGACTATTACACTGCGGTTATCGGCGCCAATGGGCATGGGCCTAATGCCGTAAAGGATACGCAAAGCTTTGCACGTTTGTTCCTGGCCCCCGGCGTCACCCATTGTGGCGGCGGCCCGGGCGCCAATGTCTTCAATGGCTCCGGAAATCTTGGCGGTCCGGAAGATTCCAACCACGATGTCTTCCTGGCGGTGCGGCAATGGGTCGAGAACGGTATCGCGCCGACGCGCATCATCGGCACCAAATATGTCGATGATAAGCCATCGAATGGAGTAGCCTTCACGCGACCGATGTGTGCGTATCCGCAGCTGGCGCGATATCGCGGCGCTGGCGACACGAACGACGCTTCGAGTTTTGTCTGCGCGAGCGACAACAATGACCCCAACGGCCCGATCATCGCCGATTTCGGGACCCGCGAGACGGTGCTCGGCTACGCGGATTTGTTGTTCTTCCCCTAAGGCCGGTATGGCCCGACGTAGCGAGGCGGACCCAGCACGTCGGGCCTAAAGGAACCCAAATCGCGCCGGCCGAAGAAGTGGTCCCAATCTACGCCTGCGCGCGAGGGCTAGGTGGAGCAGGCTGCTTGTGATCGCGATAAAAGCGTTGCTACTTCAGCAGAATTCCCGCTGCAGATCCGCTGCAAGAGCAGGGTGTAATCCTACAGTCAGCCTGGTCGTGGTCTTCACTGCGCTGCGAGGAGGCAGGCGCGGGCGGCGGCGTCGAGGATTGCGTCGCTGTCGATCTGGTACGCGCGATACAGGTCCGGGATATCGCCGGATTGGCCAAAGCGATCGACCCCCAGCGGCACGATGCGGTTGCCGGCCACTGCGCCGAGCCAGGACAAGGTCGCCGCGTGAAGGTCGCCGACCGTGACGAGAGCCGCGCCCGGCCGCAGCCGTACCAACAACCGTTCGGCGACACTGCCTTCGCCGATAGCGCGGGCGGCCCGCCAGTCGCGATGTAGCCGGTCGGGCGAGGTGATCGCAAGCAGACCGGCTCCGGTCACGTCTTCGATGATTTCGCGGTGCGCCGCCAATGCTTCCGGGGCGACTGCGCCGCAATACGCGATCGCCAGCTCGGC
>JAFASL010000258.1 GCA_019244535.1 Alphaproteobacteria bacterium | reverse complement strand
CGCGCTCCCCCGCCGGTGATGCTCGTCGAGGAAGCGTCGGAGCAGCTCGTCCAGCACCGCTGGCGAAACGCTGCTCAGCGCCGTGGGATCGATACCATAGCCGCCGCGCGAACTCTCCTGTTCGGCGGCTCTCGTCGGCCGCTGGACCGCCGACACATTGACCACCGCAGGCATGACCTCTTCGACGATCGGGGCAAAACTCTGCACCGGGAACCCGCGCGCCGCGTGGAACCGGTCTGCTTGCGTACAGCCGAGGACCAAAGCGGCGATCCCGAACGAAACGACCGTCGATCTCATTCCGCGCGCTAAAGGGGGGGCTGGAAGGGGCATCGAAAAAGCTTTCATGGCGGGGCCGGGCCGGGGGAGCGCCGTCGTCACCCGCGCTTTCTATATGATGCCCTCCATCCTCTAACGCATGTTTAAAAATGATTATTCGTGGATGATCTCGTTGGGGGGCGCGGCTCGCGCGAGCGGGCGCCAAACCGGTGGATCTCGTCGAAACCTGCGGCGAGATTGGTTCGCCGCCGGGCTCCCCGCAAAGACGAGCTGGCGCGGTCATTGCGAGCGAAGCGAAGCAGTCTTGATCACCAACCCGGTCTGAAGTGTTAGCTACGCGCCGCCAACAATGATCTATTTACGGGACTCGCCTCCTTGCAATAAACCACAATGGTGTGTATCAGCTTATGCCTTGAATTAGTTAACAGCATGACCATCTGGCTTTCAGCACCTTTCGGTATGCCGATGTGATGCCCGGCGGCGTTGGCGGATTGCTGCGCCGGATTTTCGGCAATGCCTCTCGGGTCAGAGAAAGGCCCCGTGAAAGATGCGGAGAGGCCTCTGATACATACCTAGGAGTGGTCATGTCAAAAATTCCGCAAGGCGAATGGATCGCCATTGCGGCACGCTATGCAAAAGGCGAGTCGATCAGCCGAATTGCCCAGAGCTACGGCTGCACCCCACCAGCCATTCATTACATCCTCAAACGAAGCAGACAGCGGTCCGCGCAGAACCCTGAGTCGAGGATGAATGGAATCCAGGACCCGGTGGCGAGCCAGCTCCGCGCAGCAAATGGGCCCGCATTACCAACGCCGGCAGCGCTTCCGCGCAGCGGATTGCCGCATAATGTCGAGCACGCAATCAAAGGAGGGGCGCCGATCGAGAGCAGGCAAGCTGCCGTGCGGCCAATCGAACACCGCCCGGCTCGTGAGCCGGGCGCCCCGACGCCCGGCCAACCAGGTCAGCCGGCGCCTATTCGGCAAGCCGCAGTCCCGGCACGCGCGCTCGCAGGCGGTTTGGACAGCGAACTGCACGGGCGCGCGGAAGCCGCCATTGCAGCATTTCGCTCGAGCTTCGACGACGCACTCGCGGAGGGGTCTCCGATCGTACGCCAGCGGCTGCGCCAGGCTGCAGCGGATCTGATGCGGGTGGCGGCCCGCACCACCATCGTGCTCGATCGGTTGAATGCGATGGCCGAACGCGAACCGGCGCGGCTGCCGGATCGATGGGGTTGGAACGAGGGCCGTTAGCAGGCCTGGCCGTCGAGCAGCGAGGCGAGTTCGTCACGAGCCTTCTGTAGGCGCTCACGTCGAATGCCGGCCAACGGATACTCTCCGCCGACCACCATGCTCAGAATGGCATTGCACCGCTCCAACGGCCGCCCGGGCGCGTCCTCCCGCCGCCTTGCCGTCAGCTCACTGCGCAGCTGAACCAGACAAAGGGCGGCCGCGGCCAGATCATCGTAGACCCTATCGGGCCGATCCTCGAGAGCCCGATTGAGAGCAGGGATTGCCGCTCGGCAGCTAAGCGCCGTCATTGCCGAGGCCCTCCGGCGAACCGAAAATAGTCATTGGGCCGTCTCGCCGAGTCATTCCCGGCACTCAGCAATATGTGGCGCAATAGAAATCCACCGGCGAGAACGGCCAGCGAGACCATGATCGAGGGGCGCCGTGCGCGGTTGGGCCTGAGGATGCGCCGGCCATGATGAAGCATAGGGACACCCG
>JAFASL010000874.1 GCA_019244535.1 Alphaproteobacteria bacterium | reverse complement strand
ACATAGAGCTTGTTGCCCGGAGCATCCGGCAGAACCCCCAATAGCGCGCCGGTCAGCATAAACGCCGAGCCGGCCGCCCAGGCTTGCGGCACATTGGCGCCGAGGTATTGCACCGGGAAGTTGGTTTCGCTGCGCTCGAACGCGGTGTACAGCTCAGGTAATTGATTGAGCCGGAAATAGCTCGCTGCAAAGCTGATGTCGTGCGCGATCCTCGCAGCCTCGGCGCCAAAACCATAGAATTTGAAGCCCATCGCAATGATCGCATTGTCGTGCGGCCAAACCGAACCCGTCTGATAATTGTAGGGATTGAATGCCGGATTTTTTGTGGAAAGAGTGCGAATGCCCCACCCCGTCCAAATGTCCGGGGCCATCAGCCGTTCCACAACCCTCTTGGCGCGGTCGGGCGGGACAATGCCTGACCACAGGCAGTGTCCGGCGTTGGACGCCACCGTCAGCACCTTTTTCTTATTGCCGTCGAGTGCGTAGGCGTAAAAGCCCAACTCCTCGTCCCAAAAGGCATCGTTGAACCGGTCGAATAGTGCAGCTGCCTTTGCTCGCAGCTTCTCCGCTCGGTCCGGCTTGCCGAGCGCATCGAACACCTCGGCCATGCGCACCCAGGCATCGTACACATAACCTTGCAATTCGCAGAGCGCCTTTGGTCCTTTGACCAGCGAGCCATCGGGATAGACGACGCTATCGCCCGAATCCTTCCAGCCCATATTCTCGTAACCAGCCGGAGAGCGGGTCTGGTATTCCTGAAATCCGTCGCCGTCGCGGTCGCCATACTTATCGATCCATGAGAGGCACCCTTCCGCGCTTTCGAGATGCCGCTCCAAAAGAACCCGGTCGCCAGTGGCGCGCCAAGCTACATGCAACGTTATCAGGTACAGGGGTGTCGCATCTGCGGTGCCGTAATACGGCGTGTGCGGGATCAGCTTGAAGTGCGCAAGCTCGCCGTAGCGCAGCTCGTGCAATATCTTGCCGGGCTCGGCATCGCGGTAATGGTCCTCAGTCTTCGCTTGGTGGGTGCCGAGGATTTCCAAAGCTCCGCGCGCAAACTCGGGATAAATCAGCGTGTTCTGCAATGAGACGATAAGACTGTCGCGGCCGAATGGGGCGATAAACCAAGGGAGCCCAGCGGCCGGCAAGAAGACCATGTGATCCGTCCCAGTGATCGGCAGGCGCAAGGCGGCCATGTCTTCGAGAGCCTGGCGAAACAGGCGATAAAATTCCTCGTTGCTGGTCCGGATCTTGACGACGTTTTTCAGCCAATCCTCCATCGTCTCGGCATGGGACGAGCGGTGGCTGTCGTGGCCGCAGTGATCCGGCGCAGCAAACCGCCGGTCACCATCGGTCAACGCGTAATGCAGGCAGCTATGCCAGAGCCCACCCGGCTCGAGCGAGACCTCGAAACTGAGCCGCCCATTGGCGTAGACCGCTTCCGTCGACGATCGGGTCGGCGAAATCATCGCCGCACGGGTAAAGTCGCCGTGCGTGTAGCGTGTGCGCAGTCGCTGATGTGATGCCGACCACTCCGTGGTGATCCGGCCGCGGCGCACGATGTTCCCGCTCTTAACCTCAAAAATATCGGCATAGTCGCTGCGGAGGGCGATCTCGAGCTGAAAGACGACCGGCCTCATACCGTAATTTACGATGTCGAGATCCTCATGCATGCCGCCGCTGATCGATCGGCTGAGGATCAGACCCAAGCTATTCGGCGGGATCGCCCCGGCTTCGGTGAGAAACGAGCGGTTAGTCAGAAATATGCGAGACGCGTAATAGCTGATTGCGCCCCCGTTCAGCAGCGTCCAGGGTTCGCCATTCGCATAAATTCTCCAGCTGCTGATTACCCGGGTATCGAGAAAATAGAGCCCCTTTTGGCTCGGCCAGTTGATCTGTCCGTCCTCTTCGGTGATAAGCACCGTTTGGCCTTGATGGATCGCGATCTCTGGTGGGCCAACCTGAACTTTGACTGTCATGAGGTGCTTCCGTAAGGGTGCCGGCCTGCCATACGACCGGAGGTCTTCATTTGTCACGCCACGCGGGGCTCTTTTTCAAGGCCCGCGCTGAGAACAAAGCCTCCGAAACGCTTAAAGGCGGCGTTTTGGGGTGTACGGGCTTACCGGGTTTACGTCGAGATCGACCGCCTGCACGCAATGTTGTGGCGTCGTATGGCTCGAGCCGGCATACCAGGGACCGTCTCGGAGCTTAATGTTGCTGGCCTTCGAGAGCGACAGGCATTTCCACTGACCGTGGGGCGGCAGTTTGCTCTTGCTTCGCCCGGCGAATTGGTAAACCAGCGCGACTTCCTGCCCATTGGTGTGCCCGAGGATGACGGGGCAAAGTTCCCGGGGATGACCGTCGTAAGTGCAAAGGATCTGCTTCCGGCTGGTCATTGCTTGTTCGAACAGTTTGTAAGCGGGGCTTGCCATAGGGGTTTCCTCGTCATTGGCGCCGACGAGATGACAGGTAGGCAGCGCCGTAAGCGTTGGGGAGGTGACCGCCCCTCCTAGCCCTCCGCCGGTTGCGGGTGAGGGAAG
>JAFASL010000086.1 GCA_019244535.1 Alphaproteobacteria bacterium | reverse complement strand
AACAATTCGAAGACACGAGCGAGATCCCCATCAAAGCAGGCGGGATCGGCGGAAGCGGCTCCCATCTGCAGATTTTCGAAAAGGGTCATGCGCGGAAAAATCCGCCGTCCCTCGGGCACCTGGGCAACGCCGAGCCGGACGATTTTGAACGTCTCGAGCCTGGTGATGTCATAGCCGTCGAACAGGACGCGGCCGCGCGCGGCTCGCGGCTGGCCGCACACCGTCATCAGCAAAGTCGATTTGCCGGCGCCGTTGGCGCCGATCAGAGCGACGATCTCGCCAGCCCCGACTTCGACGTCTACCCCCCTCAACGCTTCGACGTTGCCGTAAAAGGCATGCACGCCAGAGATTGCGAGCATCGCTACAACGTGGGAGCAAATTCGCCCTCTTCCCCTGCAATCCGCCGGAGAGAGGCTTGCTTCCTGGCATCTTCGACATCGTTTTCGCCGAGATAGGCTTTGATGACCTCGGGGTCGACGCGCACCTCGGCGGGAGTGCCGTCGGCGATCTTGCGGCCGTAATCGAGCACGATGACATGGTCGGAAATGCCCATCACGACGCTCATGTCGTGCTCGATCAGCAGGATGCCGATGCCCTCTTCGGCGCGGATCGCGAGCAAGAGGCCGTTGAGCTCGGCGGATTCGCGGGGATTGAGGCCGGCGGCAGGCTCGTCGAGGCAGAGCAGGGCGGGGCTGGTGCAGAGTGCGCGCGCAATCTCGAGCCGGCGCTGAGCGCCATAGGGAAGCGCTGCCGCCAGCCAGTCGGCGCGCTCGGTCAAGCCGATCCGGTCGAGCCATTGCCGTGCGCGCTCAACGGCCGCCTGCTCGGCGGCGCGGTAGCGCGGCAGACCGAGAAGCCCGGCGAGCGAAAAGCCGCTTGCCTTCATCAGCGGGTTGTGCTGCGCGACAACCAAATTTTCCAGCGCGGTCATTCCGGCGAAAAGCCGGATGTTCTGAAAGGTGCGAGCGATGCCGGCGCGGCGCGCAATGCGAAACCCCTCGATGCGTTCGAGCCGCAATATCTCCCCGTTCCTGTGCATAGCAAGGCGGCCGGCGGTCGGCCGGTAGAAGCCGGTGAGGCAGTTGAAGATCGTGGTCTTGCCCGCGCCATTAGGGCCGATAATCGCAGTGATCTGGTCGCGGTAGGCGCTAAAGGAGACGTCGTCGACCGCAGTCAGCCCGCCGAAACGCATCGTCAGATGCTCGACCGCGAGCAGCGGCACCGCAGTCTCGGAGGGAGTCATCGCGCCAGGTTTGCGCCGAGGCGCAGGGTCGGCTCGCGATGCGAGATCAGCCCGCGCGGCCGCCACACCATGACCCCAACCATCGCCGCGCCAAAGATCAGCATGCGGAACTCGGCGAAGGCGCGGCCGAATTCCGGCAGGCTGACCAGCAGGATCGCGGCCAGCACGACCCCCAACTGGCTCCCCATCCCGCCAAGTACGACGATCGCAAGGATCGTCGCCGATTCGATAAACGTGAAGCTCTCGGGGCTGATAAAGCCCTGACGGGTTGCGAAGAAGCAACCTGCAAATCCGCCGAACATCGCACCGATCGCAAAAGCAGAGAGCTTGACGGTCGTCGGGTTGATACCGAGCGAGCGGCAGGCGACCTCGTCCTCGCGGAGTGCCTCCCATGCGCGTCCGATCGGCAATTTGCGTATACGCAACGTGAAAGCGTTGGTCAGCAACGCCATCCCCAGGATTACAAAATAGATAAAGATGACGCGGTGCTCGGGCGAGAATTCGAGGCCGAAAAATTGATGAAAGGTCGTGACGCCTTCGGGTGCCGAACGCGCGAAAGGCAGCCCAAAGAACGACGGGCGCGGGATGTCCGAGATGCCGTTTGGGCCTCCGGTCACCGAGGCCCAGTTCAGCAGGACGATGCGGATGATCTCGCCGAAACCGAGCGTTACGATAGCCAGGTAATCGCCGCGCAGGCGCAATACCGGAAAGCCGAGGAGGATCCCGAAGCTCGCCGCCACGAGCCCCGAAAACGGCAAGGCTTCCCAGAAGCTGAACCCCAGATCGCGCGCCAGCAGCGCGAACGTGTAGGCGCCGACCGCGTAAAACGCGACATAGCCGAGGTCGAGCAAACCAGCCAGGCCGACGACGACATTAAGCCCCCAGCCGAGCATCACGTAAATCAGCACGGTCGTGCCGAGGTCGATCAAGTAGCGCGACGAAAACGGCAGGAACGGCAGCGCCGCCGCAAACGCTATGCCGGCGACGGTGATCGGTACCGCCTGTCGGCTGCTCCATGCAGCGAGAGAGGTGAGGGTCGGGCCGCGGCCGGTGCGCCGGGGGTGGAGATGCTGGAGCACGCGCAGCCCAAGACGGCCGGAGAACACGCCCGCGCCGGCAATAGCCACCCAATCGAAATGGGTGCGAATGCCGAGTGCTCCGCCGCCGATATCATAGGTCTGCAGGCCTACCATTGGTAACGCGAGAAGCACTGCGACCAGCGCCGCGACAGCGGCATCCTTGAGGAACGGAGCCCAGAAAACCGGCGGTTTGGCTGCTTTTGCGACGGCGAGCCCGGAGGCAGCCGTCATCAAACCTTCTCCACCTCGGGCCGGCCGAGCAAGCCGGTGGGGCAGAACACCAGCACCAGGATGAGCACCGCGAAGACCGAGACGTCCTTGTACTCGACCGAGAAATACCCGGACCAGAAGGCCTCGATCAGCCCGATCAGGATGCCGCCGAGCATCGCGCCCGGCAACGACCCGATGCCGCCGAGGACTGCCGCGGTGAAGGCCTTTACGCCGGCGAGAAAGCCGATAAAAAAATCGATGACGCCGTAATAAAGGGTGACCATCAGCCCGGCGACCGCAGCGAGCGCGGCGCCCATCACAAAGGTCAGCGAGATCACCCGGTCGACATCGACGCCGAGCAGTGAGGCCATCCGCATATCCTGCTCGCAGGCCCGCTGTGCGCGGCCGAGCGGCGTCGCCGCGATCAAGGTCGTGAAGCCAACCATCAGAACCAACGTCAGCAGGATGATGAAGAGCTGCAAGTAACTGAGCCGGACCGCAAACCCGCCGCTGTCGAGGATCGTAAAGCCGCCTTGGACGATCGGCGGCATTGGCTTGACCCGCGCACCCTGAAAAATCTGCACATAATTCTGCAGAAAAATCGACATGCCGATTGCCGAGATCAGCGGCGCGAGCCGGAACGAGCCGCGCAAGGGGCGGTAGGCGATCCGCTCGACCGCCCAGCCGTAGATCGACGTAAAAAACATCGTAATCAGTAAGACCACCGCCAGGGCGAGCGGAACATAGGTGATCCCGGCCAAGCCCAGCACCAGAAAGGCGATGATCGAGATGAAAGCGCCGATCATGTAGATCTCGCCATGGGCGAAATTGATCATCCCGATGATGCCGTACACCATCGTGTAGCCGATGGCGATCAACCCATAGATCGACCCCAGGGTCAGCCCGTTGATCAATTGCTGCAGAAAATATGCCATCCGCGCCCGATGACGTCGCGCACCGCTCACCCGGAGCGACCCTTATGCGCATGAAAATTGCAAAAATGAAGATCCCGCAATCCAGGATCCCGTGAGCGATCCTCTCAGCGCCGGATCATAACGCCCCGGC
>JAFASL010000045.1 GCA_019244535.1 Alphaproteobacteria bacterium | reverse complement strand
GGGATGCGGAACCGGATACGTGCCGCTGGCGGCCGGCACAGTTGCCTCGGCACTGGCGGTGTTATTGGGCGCGTTGCTCTGGTCGTGGTCGCCATGGGCGCTGGCCGCGGCGGTGGTGGCGGCGACATTCGGCGGGCTTTGGGCGGTGAGGATCGCCGGCATCGAGGGTGATCCGGGCTGGGTGGTCATCGACGAGTATGCCGGGCAATGGATTGCTTTGCTTGGACTCTCGCGGCTCACGCCCCTGGCGTTGCTCGCGGCATTCCTGCTCTTCCGTTTCCTTGATGTGAGTAAAGCGGGTCCGGTCGGTTGGGCCGAAAGGCAGCCCGGGGCGGCGGGCGTCATGGCGGATGACGTGGTCGCTGGCGGATTGGCCGCTGGAATTCTTTGGGCAGCGCAATCGCGCTGGCCAGGCTTTTTGGGGTAGGCGAACCTCGCGATACTCGCATTCGACCTGACGATGTTCGAGTAGACGCGGCTTGTCCCATGTTGTCCAGCAAACTCAGCCGGCCACGGAGGAGCCTCCAGTACGCGCTCAAAGTCGATAATGCAATCCGGCCACGAGTTGTCGCGGAGCCTGGCCGTGAGGGGGGGCAGGGGGAAGACGCAGCGACGGACTTTTCTCACTACCTCCGCAGCAACGCTTGCCACGCCGATGCTGGCGCGGTCGCAGTCGAAGCAGGTGCTGAATCCATTCCTCAGGCCGACCCTGGCAGTGCTCGACCCGATCTGGACCGCCGCCCGTCACTCAGAGTCACGGCTTCATGGTGTTCGACCCCCTTTAACCCGCATTTCTCACACATCCCGGCTTCGAGGCGAAGCTGAGCGCTGCGGTACGGTGCGACGGCTCGATGGTTCTGCTTCTGCCAATTCGGAGAGCTTGGGAGCCTCGCACACGAGCCCGATTCGTGTCGAGCTTCCCTGCATCGCTTATCGCGATGCCGCTTGTGAATATATCAACCGGCTTGCTGGTTCGTGTCAGCCGCCTGCTTTGCCCAGCAAGGCGTGGGCGAGCCGGAATTCGTCCTGATAGGGACAGGCGGACGCCATGGCGATCTTCACCCGCCGCACACTGATCCGCACCCAGGCGCCGATCTTCAGCAGCTTCAGCCGGATGGTGCCACAGGTGGCATTGGCAAATTGCGTGTCCGCCAACCCGATGCGACGCAGCGCGCAGAGCAGCACATAAGCCAGCGAGGCGAACCAAAGCCGCAGCTGGTTGGCGCGCATCGTTGCTGCCGAGAGCCTGCCCTCGGGCTTGACCCGAGGGTGCGGTCAGCGAACAGATCAAGCTGGCATTCCTTGATGCGGTTCTCCATCTCGCCGCGCGCGCAGTAAATCGTCTCATAGAGGCGCTGTGCTCCAGCCTCGGCGCGCTTGAGCGAGGTCACCACAAAGCGTGGATTGGCCTCGCCCTTGGTCCATTCGGCCTTGCCCACCACCCGTCGCTCGCGGCTCCAGCTCTCCCGCGTCGACCAACGAAACTCCTTGAACCGGCGAGCCGATCGCCCGGTCTTTGCAGCGTCCTGCTTGGCCGCTTCAAGCTCGTCCGCAATCGCCCCCACCAGCCGCTCGTTGCGCGCCAGCCCGAACAGGAAATCCACCCGGTTCGCCTCGCACCAGGCCATCAGCGGCTCGCGGGCAAAGCCGGAATCGCCGCGCAGCAGAATCCGAGTCCGTGGCCAGGAATGGCGGATCTGCGTGACGATCCGCGCCACTTCCTCGACCGCACCGGCTGAGGCATCGATGTTGGCCCGCCGCAGCTTGGCCGCCAGGAGATGCCGGCCACAGAACACATAAAGCGGCAGGTAGCAGTAGCAATCATAGTAGCCGTGGAAGAACCGGCCTTCCTGATGTCCGTGCAATGGATCATCGGTGGCGTCGAGATCAAGGATGATCTGCTTGGGTGGCTTGGCGTGCGCCTCCACAAACAGATCCACCAGCAGCCGCTCAATTGCCGCGCTGTCGGCGCTGATCCTCGGGTCAAGCCCGAGGACAAGCCTTATGATAGCGGGTCGGCTTCGGCTGGCTCAGTTCCAGCCGGTTCAGCGTCGATTTGCCGGCCAGCGGTGCGCAATCCGGGCGCCGCGCCGCAAGCTTGCCGGCCAGCACCGCCATCACCGGGTCGTGCCGCAACTGGTCATGGTCGATCAGGTCTTCGTAGCCAAGCGCGATGCCGATGATCCGTTGCCCGACCAGTGTTGCCACTTCGTGTTCAATAAAGCCTGGGTTGCGGGCATCGCGAAAGCATCCGGCGAAGCGATCAATCATCCTGATCACCCGGTCGGTGGCACCCAGCAGCAGTGCTCCGGCATCCGAGGTCATGGTTCCGCCGTCGAACGCCGCCACTACCCTCGCGGCCGTCAACAGATGCAAATCCGAATAGGTCTCTGCTACACTCTGTCGGCATCGGGGAAACTCCTCCATTCCGCGAAAGCTCTTGTCAGCAAACGAACTTTCGCCGATTCGGAGCCCCGATGCACCTGATTCGGTGAGAAATGCGGGTTAACCGGGCCACCGGCCCGTTACGCCATCTAGTGGGTGCCGAATGCCGCCCTCCCGGTGGATAACAATCGTCCCGTAATCGTCCAGTTCGTCCCCACCAGCGGATAACTGGGCAATTAGCACCCGGTCGGTTCAGCGGGAGGTGCCCCGCTGGGCCGGAGGGAAACCGAGCGGATCAATGGTCGAATGCGGTCCGACGTTATTGATGTTGCACCTGAGAAGCTTTGCCAATCGCCGGCCCCCGCGGTTCGAATACATCGTAAGGCCAAAATCTCTACAGCCCCACCCCAGGGGAATCGAGTGAACAGCTACCCGGTCCCGTTGAGGACGGCGGCGAGATAGTCTGGGTTCCAGCCGGCACGCTTTCGGCGATTTTTCAGGCTGACGGTGGGCTTTGCCTGGGTCAGCAAATTGAGCGCGGTGTGCTTGATGAC
>JAFASL010000027.1 GCA_019244535.1 Alphaproteobacteria bacterium | reverse complement strand
ATCGGCAGCCGGTACTGGTAACGGCCGGTCATCAGGGCGACCCGGGTATTGGTGCACAGCGACGAATTGGCGTAGGCCTGGGTAAACCGCATGCCCTCGGCGGCCAGCCGATCGAGCGCCGGGGTCCGGTAATCGGTCTGACCGGTGCAGCCGAGATCAGCATAACCGCAATCGTCGACGACGATGAAGAGGATGTTGGGACGCGCTTTTGATGTCACGGAAGCCTCCCTCGATCGTCGCCGATTCGGAACCGGACACCGAACGTAGGGCCAGCGACGACACTCTTACGCACGCCATATTGTATGCGCGCAGTTCTGGGGAGGAAAACGGTACTATACGATCGATGCTCAAAGGCGAGGCACCACCGTCAGCGTAAAATGCTGCTGGAGTCGTCGGGCTCGGGTTCACCGCCGGTGACTGTGGCCCAAGAAAGGTCCAGGACCGGGACACACTCGCGCCCGACCCTCCACGCAGTGGACCGTTCGGGATTCCTCCTGGTGCGATCGACGCGAGTGCGCGGTCCTTTCCGAGGATGAGCCGCTAGGCGCGGAAGAATCGGCGACGCGCCCGCAGGTTTCCGGGTCCCAGCAGCTTGGCTTGCCGCGGGCGCCTGTGCCTAATGTGGCGTCAGTTCAAGTGACGCGAGAGGTGCTTGTTCATTTCGAACATTGTCACCTTGTCCGCGCCGAAGACCTTGCGGAGCTTGGCATCCGCCAGGATCTCGCGGCGATTCTCCGGGTTCTGCAGGCCGTGCGTGCGAATGTACTGCCAAATCTTGCTCACCACCTCCGCCCGGGGCAGCGGGTTGGCGCCTATCACGGCCGCCAATTCCGCTGACGGTCGCACCGGCTTCTGCAAGGCGTTCGGCTTGCTTGCGCTGATCTTCTTCTCCGACGATTTGGTTGGCATCGAGCTCCCCTAACCTTCCGGCGTTCGCGCACAGACGTGCGATGCCTGTGCAACCTCCCAAATAAACCGACCCGTCCTTCCCGAAAAGCGCATTTCTAATCATCTTTGACTTTTGACGGTTTGAATTGTCGCATGCGCCGGCAACGCCGCTCTCGATGAGTTGAATTCGAGACGCGTCGTTGACGCCCCGCGTGGCATGGTGCGATGGCATTTGATTAAAATCCATGCCGGCGAGATTTGTCACCGACGGCGGCTCGACCGCTCGAGTCCCACCCGACCACGGTTTCGCTGGAAAGAGACCTCGAACCTTGCGGCGCCCCAAGCGCTATGGAGGCGTATATGAGCTTTGAAACGATCAGCCTGCTGCTTAACTGGATGGAAATGGGAGTGTTGCTGGCAATCCTGTTTCGGCTCTCCAACACGTTCCAGCTGATCGCCAACACTCAGCGGGAGCTGAGACGAGCGATCCATAACCTCGGCACCTATGACACGGCTGAGGCAGGTGCGAACGGCGGTTTTCATAGATCGGAGAGCGCCTTTGTGTTGCGCTCCGGGCGGGGGCCGGCTGACACCGGGACGCGCATGGCTCCGGACGATCTCGCCGACCTGCCGCTGTAAACTCCAGGCCGGAGGGTTAAGCGCTCGCCCGGGAGCGCTGACGGCGGTGTTTCGCTTTCAGTTTGGCCTTACGCTTGTTGGCCCGGATTGTCTTGCTCGATTTGGCGGTCTTCCTCATCTTCAGATCCTAATACTCGTGGGGTAGCCGGCATTTCTAACGCGCGTTGTTGCCGTTAGCCAACGGCTTACCTGTTGCCGCTCAGCCGATCCCAAGCCTGGCCAAAGTCCTCTCCTTCGCCAGTATCTGTCCTGCCGGCCTCTTGGTCAGCAAGAACAATCCGCCAATGGTCGTTCCGGTGAACAACGGCTGTGAAGCTTCGCAGGCGCCGCAACGTCATGATCAGCTCCCGTTCCTGCGCAGTCAGGTCGTCCATTACAGCTCTCCCGGCGGCCGCCGCCGATCAGTACGGCGAGAGCGTCAATAAAGGGTCCGGTCATGTTGTTGACCCCGACTGCGCCCCAATTGCCGATCGGCCAGCCTTCGCGATTCGACGGTTGTGCCGGTTTATTACGGTTAATTGTCGGAGCGGCCCCCTCTTCTGCCGCATTCCGGCGCTGCCGGCGTCACCGCGCAGCATCGCGTACCTACCGTAATCGCGCTTTATCCCTTATTATTATCATTCTAGAGGAGGCGCGTTGTACCGCCTCGGGGAGGGTTTGTACCAGCGATGGCTGTTGTCGACGGTCTTTTCGTAGTGCTCGCTGCTGATGTGGTGGACTACTCACGCCTGATTAGAGAGGACAAGGAAGGCACTCTCGAGCGGTTGAAGGCGCATCGCGATCAACTTTTACATCCCAAGGTTCGGGAGAATTGCGGTCGTATTGTCCGGGTAGCCGGTGGCAGTCTGCTCGCCGAGTTTACCGACCCGACTGCGGCAGTGCAGTGCGCCGTCGAGTTGCAACGCGGCATGATCGCGCGCAATGCCGGCACCGCTCCGAACCGGCGGATTGCTTACCGCGTTAGCGTCAATATCGGAGAAACGACCTCAACTGGTGACGATTTGGTGCTCCGGGCTGTCGCCGCGTTGCCGGTTGACCAGCTCGCTAGGCTGATTAAACCCGGCAGTGAGGATTGCGGTGAACGCGGAAGCGCAGCCATGCGCACCGCGGAATTGGCCGAGCCGGGAGGCATTTGCTCACCGAAGCGGTGTTCAAGGCGGTTCGCGACCGGCTCCGATACCCTTTCGCGGACATTGGAAAACACGAGATCAGCTTCCGCGCGCCGCCGGTCCGCTGTTACGCGATGAGCGCTGCGTCCGTGGCATCGCGACCTCGCGCCAGTTGGGGGTTGAGAAGGCCCGCCCTTGCAGCAAGCGTCGCCGCAACGGCTGGCGTCTGGGCCGTAGCCCTTTGGGCGTGGCTCGGTGCAAATCCCTCGCCCTCGCCGATCCCCGCTCCGGCGACGGCGGAGATGCACGCATCCCGCATCGAACCGGTCGCCACTGCGGCGCACCCGGTTGCCCGCGAGCCGTCTACCCCGGAAACTCCCGTGGTGAGCAGCGCGGCGCCAGACGGCGGCAGCCCGGCATCTTCGGAGCTGCAACCTTCACCGCCAAGCAACGCGGACGCGGGTGCCCCCGCCCCATCACCGCCACAGCCGACCGTTGTCGGCCTCGGCAAGGCGCTGGTCAGGGGTAACCCATTGCCGGCCCAGCTGCAAGCCACGCCAGACAGCGGGACGGTCGTCGTCAGAGGTAATAAACCGCCATCGGCGCTGCAAACCGTATCCGACAGCGGCGTGGCGGTGGTCCGCGGTCACCAGGCTTCATCATCCACGCGGCAAGCCGTGGTCGACGGCGCGACCGAAGTAGTGAGGGGCAACCGGGCGCCCTCGGGACCTTCATTCTCGACAGTCGCGCTGCCGTTTGACCACCCTCCTTCTAGCCACCCCGACCAAGAGTAATCCACTCTCCGTCCCCGCACTCGGCTTGCGTAGACGGTTGAGCGGCTGTATTTATCCGCTGGGCATGACGAGGCCCTGCGGCACCCGTAGCTCAGCTGGATAGAGCGCTGCCCTCCGAAGGCAGAGGTCGTGAGTTCGAATCTCGCCGGGTGCGCCACTTCGGTACAAAACTGGGCACTCCAAAACCGGCCGATTTTGCGCCGGACGTAGCGACAAGAGTGCGCAAGAGCACGCTTTTCGATCCCATGATGCGAACTTCTTTCGCGTCCACCTCGCGGCGTCCGACGTACTATCGGAAGGTCAAATTTGATCTAGCATGCCAGCAACGAATGAAACCTGAGTGACCGATGCTGTCACCCACACCAATCGTGAGCAACATAGGAAGGCAAATCAATGAGCGATAAGAAAGCGTTTAGCGGCTCGATAGTGCGCGTGTTTGAAGCTCGCGCCAAACCAGGTTGTGCCGATTCGCTGGCGAAGAAATTTGCCACGACATCCGTCGATGTCGTTAGAAACCGACCGGGAAATCAAGGACATTTCTTTGGCAAGAGCGTTTCAGACGAAGATGATGTCTTACTATTCGTTTCTGTCTGGCGCGATCTACACGCTGTCAAGACGAGCTTCGGCGACGATTGGGAGAGTTCGTTCCTCCCGCCCGGATATTCCGAACTCATCGAAGAATGTTCCGTCAAACACTTCGCACTGAGGACGGATTGGCATTCAGGTGAATAGCCACGCCGCTGGTATTTGGGCAACGTCCCGATGCTGAAGGCATTGTACGCTGCAGCGCCTCCAAGCCCGCCACAACCGCAAGCGAGCTATCGGCGAGCAGGATCTAATTCATCTAATTCGATTGGCCGCCATTGACTCTACACAATAACCGGCAATTGTGTTTGCTTGAACGACCCGCCGCTGTCCTCCTTGGTGGACCAAATGGAACATCGACGGTTCCTGGCTCACCCTGAAGCTCGTCGTCCTTTCGCTGGCAGCGATCTCTTGGCGCGCATCGGTGGCCCTGCCGCGGTCGGGGTGCTCGTCGATCGGCTCTACGACCGCATCGAGACCGACGCTGCGCTTCGGCCGCTTTTTGGCCGGGATCTGACAGCTATGGAAGGGGCCCGACCATCCTGTGATATTCGGAGGCTCACGAGGGCGTAGTGCAAGATCGCAGGCCATCGCAGTTTTGCCGATTGGTGCGCGTGGCCGACTGCTCCATCATAGCGCCACGGCCAAACAATAGTGCCCATCTTCATCGACCGTGGCGCGCCAACTACCGATCACTTGAGCGGCTTCGACACCGTGTTCCGTCGGGCGCTCGATCTGGCCTCGGCGAGATCCGCAAATCCGCTCAGCTGCCGCCATCGAAGAAGCTTTGTGCAATCTCGGCGCGCGCGATCTGAGGAATGATAAGCCGGGCGTAAAACGTGTCCCGTCCGATAGTTGTCCCTCTATTGTAGTCGCTCGACCAGCTGCGCAACGAATCCACTCTGATGTATGCCTCTTGCCCCGCCGCCAGAGCGACGTTTGTCGATTGATTGAAATCCTTGCCGTAGCTCTCGACTTCAATGTGGTAGACGCCCGGCGGAACATCTCGATAGAACGCGCCACCCAGTTGCGCGTAACCGGCGTAAGCGCCATTCATCGACACCTTGGTCATGTTGAGGGTTTCGGAAGGAATATAGAGGCGATAAAACCAAAGGCGCGCCTCGTGCTCCGGGATCGGCGGGGGTGAAACCGAACCGACCGTCGGGTTTCGCGCACATCCGAGGAGCGCCGCCAAAACGAGCAGCACCATTACCGATGGGCGGCGATTCAGAGTCCCAGGAAAATCTATCGTCATCCGTCGTCAACCGCTGCGCGGAGACGCGCGCTCACCAATTATGCCGCCGCCGCCCTGAGCGCGCACGAGCCAAAAATTTCAAGAGAGCGTAGCATGGGATCGGCGCGGGGCGAACCGGTCGAGCCCCAGCCATGCGGGTGCGATCCGGGCGAACCTCCGCCCGGACGGCCGACGCTATTGCTCGGCACCCAAGTCCCGCGGCCTAACTTGGATCGCAGCGATGTTGTAGTGCCTCACCTTCAGAGTCCAAGCGGAATCGACAGCTATTTCCGGCACCCCGGCGAAGGGCAGGTAGAGGGCGAGGTTGGTGACGTAAAGGGTGCTGCCGTCGGGGCTGAAGGCAGGGCTGGCCGGGAACAAAAGCCCATCGATCGAACCGTCGCGATCGATGCCGTTGAAGTCGCCATATTTGGCAATGACCGTGCCGGCGGGATCGACGACGACTATTTCATCGCCCTGATTGGCGACGACCCAAAGGTTGTCGGCGCCGTCGATTGCGATCCCGTCGGGTGCGTTGATGCCGGTCGTCAGCACCGATGCCGCGCCGGCGCTGCCGTCGGGATTGACCGCGATCTTGATGATCGAATGATAGGCCGTGTTCAGCGCATAGAGCGCCGTGCCTTCCTTGTTGAACGCGATCCCGTTGGCGCCAAACGGCGGGATCAGAGGCTCGTTGTCGTTTGGGGTCGGCAGCAGCAGTTCGCTCTGGCCGGAATTGAACGGCGCATACCATGCGACGGGCTTGCCGCCATTAGGCCCCGTCATCCAGATCGCGCCCTGGAACGAGTCCGAGACATAGACATTGCCTCGCTTGTCAATAGCGAGCGCGTTTAGACCGGGCGCGGTCGTGATTGTCGGTACTTTGGTGAACATCGAACTGCTGGCGCCAGCCGGGTTCACCCGCCACAATATGCCATTACCAAGATCGGCAACCAACACGCTGTTGGGGCTCTGATAGATCATCCCGATCAAATGCGGGGTTGACCCCGGCACTGCGAAATTGGCGGTGAGCCGGCCACGCCGATCGAACGCGAAGAACTGACCACTGCCGCTGAGCGCGCCGGCGGCGTTGAAGCCAAAAGACGCGGTGTAGACAGTCCCGTCAGGACCGACTGCGATGCCTTCGATGTCAGACGTGCATGAGGCTGCGCCGCCCGGACAAGCAGCACTCTGGCCGTTCGGGGTAAAGGTGGGAATAGTAGCAAAGTTCTTTACCTCGCCACGGTCCCATGCATCGGCGGCTCGCCATCCGAAGCCCGCCAAGGCTATTGCAAAGAAGACCGTCCCCAGCCCCAACCTGCCCATCGCCCCTTCCCTCATTAACTAATTAATCTAGTTTGCGAGTTTGATGGATAGAAATTAACGGAAGAGTTGTTCCCCGGTCAATACAGTGGAATGGCCACTCTCAGACCCTTGGACCGCCTTTGGGGCGAATTGATCAGTCAATTCATCGCCGCAAGTTGACGTATGGAAAGCAACCGATTAGTTCGACCGGACCGATCACGAGGATACAGGCGAGCGTTAATGTCGCATGGTCAGTCTGCGGAGCCACCTTCTCTCGCGGTTTCTGATTTTATACGGCTTGCTTTACGCCGGTTTCGGCGTGCAGTCGCCATATCTGCCGAGCCTTCTCGCCGGCCGAAACTTGGCGCCGGAAGCAATCGCGTTAGTGCTCGGCGCAGGGACTGCAATCCGCCTGATCGCCGGGCCAGTGGCCGGTCGGCTGGCCGATACTCTCGACACGCCGAAGGCGGTCCTCGCCATGTGCTCGATTGCCGCCGCTCTGATTGCGGTGGGGTACCTGCGTGCGACGGGATTCTTGCTGTTGTTCGTTGTCGGCGTGCTTCACTCCGCAACACTGGCCCCGCTTGCACCACTGACCGACAGGCTCGCTCTCAGTAGCGCAGCTCCCGCTCGATCTGAAGCCTCTTCCCAGCGCCGCTTCCATTATGGATGGCTGCGGGGCGCCGGCTCCGCCGCGTTCATTTGCGGAACCCTGCTCTCCGGTCAGGCGATCACGCAATTCGGGATTGCCGCAGCGGTTTGGCTCAATTCCGGACTACTCGCCGCCACGGCACTTGCCGCTCGCGTGGTTCCGGTTCTGCCGTCGTCTGACGGGCATGCCACTCGACCCGTCGTGACCGATAGTGCGATCCCGGGGTTCGCAGCGTTGCTGCGGCTTCCGCTCTATCGCCGCATCATTTTTGTTGCCGCCCTGATCCTCGGCAGCCACGCGATGCACGACAGCTTTGCGGTAATCCGCTGGGAGGCCGCTGGGATCGCCCCCAGCACAGTCGGGTTGCTGTGGTCGATGTCGGTGGCTGGCGAGGTGGTCGTCTTTTGGTTTATTGGCCGCCCATTGCTCGATCGCATAGGCCCGGCTCGTGCGGCGATGCTTGCTGCCATTGCCGGTATCGTCCGCTGGGCGATTATGGCCGAGACGGCGTGGATCCCAGCTCTCGCGGCCATTCAGCCGCTGCACGGGCTGACATTTGCGCTTCTGCACCTGATCTGCATGCGCCTCCTCGCGCAATGCGTGCCGGGCCGGCTGGAAGCAACCGCATTGACCGTTTACGGAACGATTGGCATCGGTGCGCCAACGGCACTGCTGATAATCGCTTCGGGCCAGATCTATGGTCGATTGGGCGCGAGCGGGTTCTGGGTCATGGCGGCACTCTGCGCGCTGGCATTGCCTCTGGCGCGAAATCTCCGCGAGCCCGGCTGATCGCCCCTCACACCACAATGCGCAGCCGGAAGATGCGTTGCACGATCAGGATCAGCAGCCCGATAACGACGATCTG
>JAFASL010000925.1 GCA_019244535.1 Alphaproteobacteria bacterium | reverse complement strand
TATCGACGGTAACGAAATCATTGCGGTGATCGCGCCTGGCCCCAAAGACATCGTGATCAAAAAGCAGAAACCGTCTGGTTTCTTTGGGACGAACCTTGCCTCCTATTTGACGCTCCTTGGCTGCGACAGCGTGATCGTTGTCGGGACAACGACTTCGGGCTGCGTGCGCGCCACCGTGGTCGATGCATTCAGCCTGAATTATCGCGTCATTCTGGCGGAAGAGGGTTGCTTCGACCGCAGCGAGGCCAGCCACGCCGTCAGTTTGTGCGATATGCACGCCAAATACGCCGACGTCGTCCCGACAAGCGAAGTGCTTTCTTATTTCGAGCAGCTGCCCACCGATCTGTTCGATTTGCCACCCGGCAGCGCCAGCTCCTCCACGCGACAGGTCAAGGAAGCGGCTGAATAGAGCAGTCCGCCGCTTCGTGGCTCAGGCGCGGAGGCTCTTGAGTTTGGCGCCTCTGTTACGGTGCTCAGCTCACTCGGCATACGACGGGGTAATCGGCTTCATAAGGCGCTGTCGATGTCGGGCGTGCGAGCTGCGGCGACCTCTCCCAGACTCGGGGCGTCCGTTGGCCGGTCGCCGCTGCCTGCCTTTGCCAGCTTTGGCTTTACTCCACAATGACCGAATGTCCCACAATGGCGCTGAAATTCTTTCGCATGTTGTTGTAGCGGGGCTTATGCGACTGCACGCGCCCTACCTCGTCAGTCGCCCGCGACATCAGAGTGTATCTGCCCCTTCGCCGTGCATCCCAGAGGTATGACCAGCGCACCCACATAAAGCGGTCGCGCGGCTGCTCTATGTGAGCGGAATGCCAGGTTGCCCCGCCGTCAAGGCTAATCTCGACTTGGTCGATCGCGCCGGCTCCGCTCCAGGCATAACCCCGGACCATGTGGACGCCGGAAGCGATCGTTTCGGCGTCATCGTTCGGTTGTGTGATGATCGACTTCACGCCGATGGTAGTGATCAGTTCTTTGTCGGGGTCATCCGGTGAAGTGCCATAATAATAGAACTGGTAATGATACCAGCAGTCCGGCTCCTGTTCCGTGATCTCAAGTTTGGTGAGCCACTTCACCGACCAATTCCCCGACCAGCCGGGTACCAGCAGCCGAACCGGAGCGCCGTGAAGGTGCTCCAGCAGCTGCCCGTTTTGAGCCCAGGCCAAGATTGTGTCAGGGTGAAGCGCCTTTTCAATCGGCAAGCCTTTGTCATAGCAGAACGGCTTTGTGCCCTCGGCGGCGGTGGGAGGTACGCCGAGATCATTTCCTTCGGCCCGAACGTATAGCGACTTGGCGGTGAGGCCGGCCTCATGTAGCACGGCGGCCAGCGGTACCCCCGTCCACTCGCTGGCGCTCAGGATCATTCCTTCTTGAGTACGAGAGGGTTTTGGGCCCTCGCCTTTGAAATATTCAAAGAAAGTGGCGTCGCTGCCGGAGCATTCCATAACGGTGCGGACGCTGCGGCCTGGGAAGCGGCGCAACTGGTCGAGGTTGAAGGTCAGGGGCTTTTTGACCTCGCCGAAAATCTTTAGCTCCCAATCAGCACTCTCCACAACGGGCGGCACGGCGAAATGCTGGGCGGTGTAGTGCAGGTGGGTTGGCGTGATGAGTCCCTCCAGGTCCATGACCGGCGTCCTGATCCGCACCGTGCGGCCTTCGTCATCAGTCAGCGTGATCGGCCTGATATCTTTGGTAGGCCAGCCGTGCCAGTCTCCGGTCTTCTTGGCGTTGGCCGGATCCGAACTGACGGGTTGATCCATCCGAAGAAAGTCAGGGACTGCGCCTTCTTTCAATACTGCCACGCTGCTCCCTCGTGTCTGTAGTTTCTGCACATCGCGCGAGGTCTACCGTATAGCCTGATCAGACTGCTAGCCACTCCCGCAGTTTCGACCAACGCCGCCGTGCCCGTGCTCCCTTCACAGCAATCGCCAGTGCCTTCCTCTGCCCTACCAGTACGACCAGCCGCTTGCTGCGGGTCACCCCGGTATAGACGAGGTTCCGCTCTAGCATCGAGTAGTGCTGAGTGCTGAGCGGGATCACCACGGCGGGGTATTCCGAGCCCTGGCTTTTATGGATTGTCGTTGCATAAGCTAGCACGAGCTCATCCAGTTCAGCAAATCCGTACGTGACTTCTCGCCCGTCGAAATCGACGCTGAGCTCACCTTCCTCCGTGTCGATGCGCGACACGACGCCGCGACTGGGCTCCTGCTCGATAACTTCGAATACCATTTCGCCGAAGGCGCGCACGAGCTTCTTCGCATAGACCGGCCCGATGCCCGGATCATCCCGGAGCCGAGGTATTTCTCGAACCCTTCGGTCGTGGTCGGCGCGGTCGCTTTGAGAAACGAGGCGCGGAATTGGACGCCGTGCGTGCGGTCGTTGATCCAGGATCCGCTGGCTTGAACGAACTCGCCGGCTGAAATCATCGCGGCGTGGCCGACGAGGGTGATCAGATCGCGCCGGCCTCGCGCCTTGACCCGCAGCACGCAAAAGCCGTTCTCCGAGTTGTGGAAGGTCACCCGGTCGACGAGCCCGGCCAGGATCTCTTGTGAGCTCGCGGTTAACGTCAGCGCCATCCGCGGATGATGGATGCAGTAGCGCCGCGATTCCAGAGATCGCTCTCTCGAGGCATCAGTAGCGCCGAGGACAAATTACGAGCGTGCGGAGAGAATCTCCGGCGGCGAGCGATGTCATGGTAGGGTAGTAGGTAACCATTGGGAGGAAACTATGTCCGAGTTGCGTTGGGACCGGCGTCAATTGTTGAAAACTGCGGCTGTCGGAGCCACCACCAGTTTCCTGGCTGTCGGTACGCGCAGTGCCGCGGCCCAGCAGGTGAAGTGGTCGGAAGGCACGGAGCCCCCCAAACTGCAAGCGCCTCCAAGCGCCTGCGATTGTCATCATCACATTTACGACGCGAGATACCCGGTCGATCCGAAGGCGGTGCTTCGCCCGGCGGACGCTTTGGTCGAGGATTACAAGGCTTTCCAGAAGCGAATCGGCACTAGCCGCAATGTCGTCGTAACCCCCTCCACCTATGGCACCGATAACCGGGTCAGCTTGGACGCCGTCGCCGCTTTCGGCCCACAGGCGCGCGCTGTTGTGGTCGTCAACGACACGGTCTCGGACGCCGAGCTGAAGCACATGCACGAGCAGGGAGCGCGGGGTATCCGCTTCAACTTCGCGCCCGCCGGAGCGACTACACCAGAGATGATCGAGCCGCTCTCGAAGCGGGTCAACGAACTCGGTTGGCACATCCAGATCAACGCGCCGGCCGCGAAGATTATCGAGATCATGCCGATTCTCGAAAAGGTGCCGTCGCCGATCGTCTTCGACCACCTGGCCCACATCCCCGAGCCTGAGGGTGTCAATCATCCTCTGTTCGCGCAGGTCCGGGCCCTAATCGACAAAGGCAAAACCTGGGTCAAATTATCCGGCGCTTACGCCGACACAAAGATTGGGCCGCCGACTTATGCCGACTCAACCGCTGTTGCGCAGGCCTATGCGAAAGCCGCTCCGGAACGTTGCGTATGGGGCAGCGACTGGCCGCACCCGTCCGAGCGTGAAAAGAAACCGGATGACGCTGTGCTGTTTGATTTGCTCCTCGTGTGGGCGCCCGATGAGAAGGTCCGCCACCGTATCCTCGTTGAGAACCCCGCAGTGCTTTACGACTATCCAAAGAGCGCGTGAGAGGCCGGCCCCGCGCCGCCTTCACCATTGGCCCCGATCACAACGTGCCGGCACCCTCTTACCGCCCCGTGGCGTGTCAGTAAACTTGAACTTCTCTGGGGAAAAGTGCCATGTTCAGCCGCAGAACTTTTCTTTCGCTCGTCGCTGGCAGTATGGCCTCGCCTGGATTGGCATCCGCCCAACCGTCATCCCAAAAGGTCGCCCTCTATGCAAACGTGGGGGCCGATCTGACGCACTACGACGTAGATGTTGGGGGAGCGGAATTAACTAGACGTGAGACGGTCACATTACCTGCAGCCGTGCAATACGCTTGGCCGCACGCATCGCGCCGCTATCTCTACGTTGCGAGCAGCAGCAGCGCTCCCGGCTATGGGACGCAAGGAACCGAGCATCACGTCACCGCATTCGCCATCGATCCGTCAACAGGTGCGCTGACACCACACGGCGCACCGATACGACTGCCAGCCCGTCCGATTCACATCAGCACGGACATTCCATCTGAATATATTTTGGTGGCCTTCAACAATCCGAGCGCAGTCCGCGTTTACCGGATCAGTCCTGACTTCACCCCTGGTGACGAGGTGAAGCAACCTGGCTCCATCGATGCCGGCATCTTCGCCCACCAGGTGCGCGTCACACCCGACAATCGTTTGGCGGTCCTTGTGACCCGCGGCAACGAGGCCACCCCGACCAAGCCGGAAGACCCGGGTGCGCTGAAAGTTTTCGATTACAGGAACGGGATCCTGACGAACGAAGTCTCGATCGCGCCCAACGGAGGCAAAGAGTTCGGTCCACGGCACCTCGATTTCCATCCGACCAAGCCGTGGATCTATGTGTCGATCGAGACGCAGAACAAAATGTACATGTTTCGCATGGAGGACGGCAGGATCAACCCGGAGATCGCATACCGCGCCGAGACACTTGCCGAGCCGAACAACATCAGGGCGCGACAGGCGGCAGGCACGGTCCACGTCCACCCGAACGGGCGGTTTGTGTACGGCGCAAACCGTGCCGAGGCGACGACCGAGTTTCAGGGCAAGCAAGTCTTCAAAGGCGGCGAAAACAGCATCGTTGTGTATTCGATCAATCAATCCACCGGCGAGCCAACACCGATACAGCACATCGAAACCCAAAAAATCCACCCACGCACCTTCCACATTGATCCGAGCGGGCGTCTGCTGGTCGCGGAGCACAATCTGCCGGTTAATGTGAGGGACGGCGACGCAGTTAAGTTGATACCCGCCGGCCTATCGGTGTTCCGCATAGGCGATGACGGCAAGCTGACGCTAGTGCGCAAGTACGATATCGATGTTGGCGATAAGACCATGTTCTGGATGGGGATGGTGCCGCTGTCACAGTAGGCGAGATCAAAGCCGCCCTGCTGCATGCGAGGACGTATTGCAGGGTGCCGGTCGGGCTCGATGCATTTCGAGCCGCGCATGAAGTGCTGATCAGCGAGGGCGCGGTGCTGAAGCCCAAAACCCCGGCTCGGCAACTAAGCGCGGCAGCAGAAAACCTGGGACGCGAAAATCTTGCCAAGCCTGTGGACCAAGCCTCGTATCCGTTTCTGCGGCAGCTCCGGCCACTGGCACCGCATGGTGAAGTGATCGACACCGAGGAGCTCGCGATACCGAGCAATCTGCTCCCTCTCCGACGCCACCTTGTCGCCGATGACGAACCGGTTGTGCGCGAAGTTCTTGAACAAGCCCTGCACACTTGTATTCCGGCGGCCTGCGGCATTCTCATCCGCTGTGGCGTGGCACGCGCCGACCTAATATTCGACGGTGGTCACCGTTCGATCCTCTATTGAAAGGATAAACGCTAATGTACCGCGGACTGGCTGCCGCTACCGAAAGCTGACAAATGCAGATGAGCTTATTGATGATTGGCGACGCCCCGGTACGGGTGATGGTCGAGCGCGCGCAGCTTGCGGAGGCGGTCGGCTACGACGCCGTTTGGCTGGCCGATGAGCGGTTCTATCGGGAGGTCTACTCCTGTTTGACGCACTTCGCGGCCCACACGTCGAAAGTTCTCCTCGGGCCCTGCGTGACTGATCCCTACTCGCGCCACCCGGCATTGACCGCAATGGCGATCGCGACGCTCGACGAGATTTCTGGCCAGCGAGCAACCCTCGGTATCGGAGCAGGGATTTCCGGATTCACCGAACTCGGGATTAATCGTCGCAAGCCGGCGCGTGCAATCGGCGAGATGATCGAAGTCATCCGTACATTGCTCCAGGGCGAGAGCGTCGACTTTCACGGCGAGATCATCGATCTCTATCAGGGGCGCTTGAGTTTCGTGCCAACTCGGTCTGCTGTGCCAATCTATGTTGCGAGCAACGGCCCCCTCGGGCAGCGGGTCGCAGGAGCGATTGCCGATGGCGCCATCATGGAGGCCTGCGCATCTGTTTCGGAAGCCGAAGCCTTCACTGCCGAGGTTACCGCAGGTGCCACGCAAGTCGGGCGCGATCCGAAAAACATCAAAAAAATCGCTCGACTGAACACCTGTATCGCGCCGGACGGGAGCGCAGCCCGCGCGGCTGTCCGTCCTCTGGTCGCCCGCTACCTCGGTG
>JAFASL010000801.1 GCA_019244535.1 Alphaproteobacteria bacterium | reverse complement strand
GGACATTTTAAAAGGTGGCTCTAGCCACCAAAAGCGGAATTTAAAGCCGACGCCCGTCTCAAACCTCCCGGAAGAGCCTGCGCTCACGGTTTCGGCGCTGGTCGAGGCGGGCCGCCATTGCACGGCGGACGCTTTAACGCTTCGCTTGCGCTGCCCGAAGGTGGGGTCCCGGCGATTCCCTGCCGCATACGCATTGCTCCAGGCTTGGCAGAGCCTGCACCGCAACCTTCGGCCCGGATCGCGTTGCGCCGCGGTATCTCAGGCCGCCTCGCAGTTCGGCGCAGGAAGAGCCCGGTGCGATCATCTTGCGAGGACGCAGCACGGACATCGAATGAAGCATCCAGCCCAGACAAGCGGAGGCGGATCTCGATCTGGTCGCCTCGCAAGTCAATGCGAGCGATCGGCGCAGTCAACCGCTCGCCTGCACGTAAGCGACAACCCGGGCCGCCACTTTTCAGTCTCAGCGGCACGCGACAGAAGGCGCCGCTGGGTCACGAGACCGGCAGTTACGATGTAGCGGGTTGGCTGAACTTTGCCCGTTTGCGGTGTTTAGCAGGCGTGAGATGAGAGATTGCGGAGTAGCAAGGTGGCCAGCGGATTGCATCGTCGCGGCTTTATACAGCTCGCCGCGACAAGCCTGGCAGCGACAGGAAGTCTGGCCGATGCCGCGGCGCAGCCTTCCGAGAGCGGGGCAAAGGTAATTTCTCAGCCGGAACCGAACTTTGCCGTCGGTGATCCGAATACGGCGGACATTCTGATCGAGACTCTGATCGCTTGGGGCGCAACACACGTGTTCGGCGTGGTCGGCGACGGGATCAACGCGATCATCGAAGCGCTGCGACGCCGACAGGATCGCATCACCTATATCGGCGTGCGGCACGAGGAGGCCGCTGCCTTCATGGCATCCGGCTTTGCCAAGCACACCGGGCGGCTCGGCGTGTGCGTCGGCACCACCGGACCTGGCGCGATCCACTTGTTGAACGGCCTCTACGATGCCTCTTTCGACGGCGCTCCTGTCGTCGCATTGACCGGCACGACTTTTCACGACCTGATCGGCGTTCGCTACCAGCAGAGCGTCGACACCACCCGGCTCATGCAAGAAGTTGCTCTCTACAATGTCGAGGTAACCGGGCCGGAGCACGCGATTATCGTCGGCAACCGCGCCTGCCGCGCTGCCCTGGGGGACCGCGGCGTCGCGCACCTGACAATCGCCAAAGACGTGCAGATGATGAAGCGGTCGGCTGACAAGCGGTCGATGCGCAACCCGGGAGCGCGCACCTCCTCCTCTTGGCTCCCGCCAATGGCGGCCCCGCCGAACGAGCAGCTGGATGCCGCAGCCGATGTTCTGAACGCCGGCGCACGAATTGCGGTCCTGGTCGGTCAAGGCGCGCTGCCGGCGCGCGAGGAAGTGGCGAGTCTCGCGGACATCCTCGGAGCGCCCGTGGCGAAGTCGCTGCTCGGCAAGGCCGTATTGCCCGATGACTCGCCGTTTACGACCGGCGGTATTGGCGATCTCGGCACCGACCCATCCCTCTGGGCAATGAAGACCTGCGACTCCGTGCTGATCCTGGGATCGACGATGCCCTGGATGGAATACTATCCGACACCCGGTCAGGCACGCGGCGTGCAGGTAGACATAAAGCCAGACCGCATCGGGTTGCGCTACCCGGTCGAGGTCGGCCTCACGGGCGACGTCAAAGCAACTCTTCAGCGGCTGCTGCCGCGCTTGCGGCCAAAGGCAGACCGCAGATTCCTGCAGGAAGCACAGCGGCGCGTGGCGGACTGGAACTCGCTGTTGGACCGGGTGGAGGCGATACCCGGCTCGCCGCTGAGGCCGCAGATTGTCATACGCGTATTGAGCGACCTGATGGCGGACGACGCGGTCATTTCGCTCGACTGCGGCGCTAATACGCATTTCGCTGCGCGGTGCATCAAGCTGCGGGCGAACCAGCGCTTCACCGGAACCGGGATGCTGGCTTCGATGGCGCCGGGTGTCCCGTTCGCGATCGCGGCGCAGCTCGCCTACCCGCAACGGCAATCGGTTACGGTCGTCGGCGATGGCGGGTTTGCGATGCTGATGGCAGAGCTGACGACGGCGGTCGCTCACAATTTGCCGATCAAAATTATCCTGTTGAAGAATGACAGCCTGGCCGAAGTCAAATTCGAGCAGCAGGAACTCGGCTTCCCGGAATTCGGCTGCGAGTTGGCGCCGATCGATTTTGTCGCCTTCGCCGGCGCCTGCGGCGCCGATGGCTTCCGCTGCACCCGCATCGAGGAGGTGCGCCCGGCGATTACCGCTGCACTCGCCTCTTCAAAGCCGGCGCTGGTCGAAGCGGTCGTCGATGCCAACGAGAAACCCGCAAAGCCCGGTCAACTGAGAGCCTGAGGATCGGAACCTTCCCCGCGGCGCCGGCCTTTACTGGGACAGCGCGCCGCCTCGGCTGTTGTCGCGACAGGCGCTGTGCGGCCGGATGGACAAAAGAA
>JAFASL010000759.1 GCA_019244535.1 Alphaproteobacteria bacterium | reverse complement strand
GATTAACGTCAGCCAAGCGTCCTAAAATCTAACATTGCTGACGGAGGTTCGGGGGATGCCGTCGAGCGCGGTTCGCATATTTACCGACCCTGAAGACTACGCGGCATCGTTTCGCGAGGCGCAGGTGGAAATAACGGTCACCGCGCGCGGGCAGTTCGCTGCTGAACTCACTCGGATCCATCTGCATCGTGTGCGGATACAACGGTTCTCTGACGAGCTCCCGCGCCTTGCCCACTCGGCCCTGGCGACCGGAAGCGCCATGTTCTCTTGGCTCACCCAGCCGGGACCACGCCAGCTCTCGAGCGGTGTGGAAATGCAGTCGACCAGCATCATGCGGCACAGTGAGGGCAACAGCAATTACCTGCGGTCATCAGGGTTTGCTCGTTACGGCAGCATGTCATTGCCGGTCGAGGATCTTGCATTGGTCGGGGAAGTAGTTGTGGAGCTCGACCTGACGCCGCCGCGCGATCCGATGCCGATCACCCCGCCGCCGGCCGCCATGGCGAGACTTCAACGGCTGCACGCGGCGGCGGGGGATTTGGCCGAAAACGCCCCGGAGATTATAGCCAATCCAGATGCTGCGCGTGGACTGGAGCAGGGGCTGATCGAAGCTATGGTCGGCTGTGTCGGCCATCACGAAGATCGCCGGAACAGCGTAGCGCAAGGGCAGCACGCGATCGTCATGCGCCGCTTTCGCAGAATCGTCGAGGAGAACCCCGAGCAGCCGCTCTACATTCCGGAGATCTGCAAGGCGATCCGGGTGCCGAGTCGGACGTTGCGCATGGTCTGCCAAGAGCACCTTGGGATGGGGCCGAAGCGCTATTTGGTGCAGCGCCGCTTGAATCTGGCGCGGCGGGCACTGCGCGAAGCGAATCATGAAGCAACAACAGTGACCGACATCGCGATGCGGTTCGGGTTCTGGCAGCTCGGGCGCTTTTCCGCCGAGTACCAGGCGGTCTTCGGCGAGTCGCCCTCCGCCACACTCCGCCGGCAACCCGGCTAGCCGGGCATCCGCCTGCCGAAATTGCATAGTCGGCCAAAAGAGCGGACGCCTACGGTTGAGGCTCGGGCGAAGTTCGCCCGCCGTCCCAACCGCACTCGGAGACTGTGCCATGAGGGTTGACCTGATAGCCGCGGCGCGGGTTGTGCCGTTCACTGCGCTGATCTTGGGCGCGTGCGTAGCGCAAAGCACATACGATAAACAAACCGCGGAATTGCAGCAGGCGCGCGCGCAGGCGGCGTCGGAGCAGTCGCAGCTCACCAAGATGCAGCAGGAGCAGAAATGGGTCGTCGCCGGCGACGTGTTGTTCCCGGAGGGCGGCTATCAATTGAGCGCCAATGGCAAGCAGGCGCTCAACCAGTATGTGCCGCAATTGCAGGGGCTGCAGAACGCCAAAGTCGTCGTCTACGGCTACACGGACAATCTGCCGGTCGGCGCGCCGCTAAAGCGCGCCGGCATTGCCAACAACATCGACCTCTCGTCGCGCCGCGCCGATAACGTTGCCGCCTATCTCGAGGCACAGGGCGTTAACCCGAACGTCATCTCGGCCAAAGGGTTTGGCGACACGCACCCGGTCGCCTCGAACGACACGCCGGACGGCCGCGCAAAGAACCGCCGGATCGAGATCGTACTCGAAGGCCCCGGCGCCTGACCCGGCAAGCGCTTCGCCAAAAACCATTCGTCATTCCCCGCGAAAGCGAGAACCCAGGGCTATAGGGCTTCAGCGGCCGCCCTGGACCCCGCTTACGCGGGGGTGACGCAGTAGGAGCCATCTACTAACGGATTAATGCAATGAGACACAAACCGTTTTATGGGCTATTGGGGGCTGCCGCGGCAGCGCTATTCGCAACTACATCGCTGACGCCGCCCAGCCAGGTGCAAGCCCCGGCCCAGCGGGCCCTGCGACGGCCAGCACCAACGGTTTGAGACCGACGCCCGTTCAGTCAATTAAGGCCACAGAGTGCAGAGGATTTTGCCGATATGACAGAAGCTCCGTTACGTCCTACCGTCCCATCGCTAAAAGTGATTCTTGTGGTATCTTTGCTCGCGATGGCCGGCTGCTCCGAGATGATGAATACCCCAACAGCCCAGAGCGTCGCGGGCCTGCCGCCTTCGGGGAGCGTGACGATCACCGAGGACTTTGTTGCGGGGTTGGGCGGCGGCCGAGGCACGCTTGAGTATCAGGGGCGGACCTATCCCTTCAAAGTGATCGGCA
>JAFASL010000739.1 GCA_019244535.1 Alphaproteobacteria bacterium | reverse complement strand
AATGAGACCGCCTTCGGGCCGCACGAGAAAGTCATAAAGGCCCGATTGGTCGCCGAGCACGCCATCGCCATCGAATTGTGCTGCCTGCTGCTGGCCTGAAATCACACCCGGCGCAACCAGAGTGCCGATATGGCAGCCTTCGGGGCCGTTTTGCGTTCCGTCGTACCAGATCGCGCCCTCGTAGAGGGCCACTCCGATGCCCTGTGATTTGCTGATCTTTGTCTTACAAACGATGTCATTGTCACTAACGGTGATCCCGACTGTGCCGGGGCCAGCAGCATTGTTCACATGATCTTTGCCAATGCTGATCGCAGATCCTGCAGGGCTCACGATCGTGTTGCGTAAGATCGCGTCGCCGTCCGCAGTCGTCCCAACCCCGCAACAGAGCTTTCCAGGGCCTGTGCCATAAGCGGCGATGCCATCGAAAGGCTGCAGAATCGTGTTCTGCTCAATATGCCAACCGGATGAATAATGCAGCGAGTCGGGGGGCGTCAGGTTGATCGCCGCCCCCGCCGTCGGGTTGATGCTCTGGTTGCCGGTCATGTCGATGCACAGACCCCGGATCGTGCCGGTCACGGCCGATGCGCGGATCATGTCGATGTCGGTGTTTCTCGTCACCAGGCCCCACGGGCACGCCTCCGGGCCTTTTCCAGTCGACTGATTTACGACCCAAATGCCGTAACGATACTGTCCTTCGATGTAGATCGGCGCGGAGATCGTCAGTGTGTGGGTTATGTTGAACAGGTGTGCGGTATCGAAGCGCAGCGGCAGACCCGCCATTTGCGCTGCATCGATTGCGTTCTGCAGGCAACGAGTGTCGTCGGCCACTCCATCGCCGACGCAGCCATAGGCCATCGGCGTGACATAGCCGGCAATGAGTGGCATCAGGTTGCGCATGTTCCGCGCCGTGATGCAGTCCTCAGGCTGGCCCTGGTCGCTGCAGTTCTCCGATTGTTGATGAAATTGCTGGATTTTGCCGGTGATGTAACTGGAGTCCCCCGCCCACCCCGGTAGCGCATAAAGGGTGACGCCGAGGATTAGGCGCAGCGTTTTCGCGTGAGCGCTCATAAGGAGCGTCCACCTCATGGCAGGCCCATCCCCGGCCCGAAACCCACATCGGCGGACCCGGCGGCGGCCTCAAACTCGGCCATGAGGCAACACCTTCGGCCGCGCGACAGCCCATGGAACGGCGGGGTCGTGCGGCGCGGCGTGCTCGCCGCCTTGCGAGAGCGACTCAGAATAGCAAAGCGCGTGGAAGCCTTCATAACGAGCATGCGCCTTCAAGTTTCTGGGCTGAGGCACTCTACATCGCTCGATCGTGAGCCGGCCCGGTGTGAGCAGGTGCAACTTTCCTAACGGTCGAATATGCCGGTTTGTTGCAGCCAGCGAATAGTCGCGATTGGCGACATCGTCGCGATTGTGGCTATCCTCGCCGGCTCCCGAGTGCGCGGCGTGGCGTCGTCGGCCTCCGATTACGACGTGATGGTCTTCTTTGAGTCACTTCCAAACGGCGCGTTGCGGAAGTTGATGCTGAAAGGCAACACCTCAAACTGTTTGCGCATGACCTGCGCTCAAGCCGAAGGAACTGGCGGCGCAGATAGTCCGTTTTGAAACCTCGCCGGGCGACCAGGTGAAGCTCGACTGGATGTGAGACAACTCGATCCTCCGCTCGATCTGTGGTTCGGGAACGCCAAAGGGCGACATCCCGGCGTACAACTCTCTGGCGTCTAAAATCCTATGGCGCCGTAATCGAGACCGAGCCGCACGTTGCCGATCCGGCCAAGAATGGCGGGGGTCATAATCGCGTGTTTCAGTCCGGTGAAAATATCCCGCAGGCAACGCTGTAAGGGATGCGACGCCAACACCACTGTGGTCCCCGCATTATCAAAGGCAAATACGGTCACCTCGCGCGCCGCCTGCGCCAGCGTCTGTCCTGCTTGCTGCATATCGAGCGCGCTTGCCGGGTCAAGCGCCTGTCCCTCGGCAAGCCCTTCATCCTGCCTGGCGAGCAGATCGAGATAATGGGTGCGCGCAGCGTCATCAGCTGCACGCGGCCGGTCTTTTTTTCATCGGGACCGCCGGTGGAGAGGGCGGCGTGGTCGAGAAGACCGCGCGCCGTGTGGAAGCTGCGGGCAAGTTGCACGAGCTCCTGTAGATTCTCGAGGCGCCCTTCCGTAGTCTCGGCACGGCTTTCGCGCAGCATGGTACGATAACCCGTAGCGTCGAGCAGCAATGAGAGCTGGTCGGCTGGCGTCGCGCCGCGATCGCGGCCGACGCGGCGGATGGCATCGCC
This sequence comes from Alphaproteobacteria bacterium, assembly GCA_019244535.1. Taxonomy (GTDB): domain Bacteria; phylum Pseudomonadota; class Alphaproteobacteria; order ATCC43930; family CGMCC-115725; genus AP-15. Next base: position 1,049 of record JAFASL010000739.1, on the reverse strand, counting down.
GAAGCGCAGCCCCGCCGCGCGCGCTTTGGGCGGTAGCGGTGCGGTCTCAAGTGCCGCGAGCAGCGAAACCCGTCGCCATGCGGCTTCGGCGTCGAGAATGTCCATTGCCTTAGCGCCGAAACCGCGCGCCGGCACATTGATCACCCGCCGGAACGCTTCATCGGGCAATGTCACGGAAACCGGGTCGGAAGAGCGGTATCTTGTAGGATGTCGAGATGGCTCCGCTCTGCTACCGGGTAGTGTCCGGGAAGTTCAGCAAACGCCGCCGGCTCGGATGGTCATGGTATGCGGGTGATTGAGCAATCACCGGATCCTTTGGCGAGGATACACACCATGACCAAAAGGCAGAGTAAATCTGGGACGATCGACATTAAAGCCGTTCTGGCAGAGGACGAGGAGTTTCTGCGGGCGCTGGTGCGGATGGCGCTACAGGAGGTTCTCGAAGCGGAGATGACGGAGGCGCTCGGTGCCGAGAAGGGCGAACGGGCCTCGAGCCGACAGGGCTACCGGTCGGGCTATTACGGCCGAACGCTAATCACGCGGGTCGGCAAGCTGGAGCTGCGCGTGCCGCAGGACCGCGCCGGGCGGTTCTCGACCGAGCTGTTCGAACGGTATCAGCGCTCGGAGCGGGCGCTGGTGGCGGCACTGGCGGAGATGTACGTGCAAGGGGTGTCGACCCGGAAAGTAAAGGCGATCACCGAGGAGCTGTGCGGCCACAGTTTTTCGGCGTCGTCGATCAGTGCGATAAACCAGCGGCTGGACGCGGGTCTGGCGCAATTTGCCGGCCGTCCGTTGGCCGAAGCCTTCCCCTATCTGATCCTCGACGCGCGCTATGAGCGGGTGCGCGAGGCCGGTGTGATTGTCAGCCAGGCGGTACTGATCGCGATCGGCATCGATTGGGATGGCCGCCGTCAGGTGCTCGCGGTCGAGCTCGCCAATCGCGAGAGCCGCTCCAGCTGGCGAGATTTCCTATTAGGGCTGAAGGCGCGCGGTCTGCACGGCGTCGAATTTGTCGTCGCCGACGATCACGCCGGCTTGCGGGCGGCGCT
>JAFASL010000829.1 GCA_019244535.1 Alphaproteobacteria bacterium | reverse complement strand
GGCGCCTCGAATACGAGATCCCGTTCTGATTTTTATTCGGCCGCGCGCGCCTTCTCGACCGGCAGCGGCTCCGTGCCGGTCCACGGGTGCTCGGCGATGTCGAACAGCACCCCTTCGGGACCGTAGAGCTTGACTTCGAACCCGCCGGCGCGGTCGCCGCCCTGATCCATGTAGTGCCTCCCGCCCAGCGCCTCGACCTTCTTCGAGACCTTGTCGATGTCGTCGACGAGGATGCCGAAATGGTGCAGGCCGGTGTAGTCGAGCCCCTTGCCGATCTGGTCGGTCTTGAACCGCAGGATCGCCAGATCGATCGTCCCGTCGCTCAAATGGTAGCCATAGGCGAGCGGCCCATCGGTCTTGCGGACCTCCTTGAAGTCAAACGCCTGCTTGTAGAACTCGGCCATCGCATCGGGGTCCTTGGCGGCGATGGCGATGTGACGCAGCTTAGCCATTTTTGATCCTTTTCTTCGCAAGCCCGGCACCCTCACCCACCAAGCCCGGAGCCTGTCCTCGGGCCGCGCTTCGCGCGGACCCGTGGGGGCTTGGTCCCCCCCTCGCCCGCACTACGGGAGAGGGGTGCCGAGCGGAGCGAGGCGGGTGAGGGTCGCGGCTACTCCGCCGCTTCTTTCACTTGCTCGGGAAGCGGCTCGGCACCCGCCCAGCCATGCTCGGCGATGTCGAACAACACGCGCTCGGGGCCGTAGAATTTCTTCTCGAAATAGCCGGCCTGGTGTCCGCCCTGGCCTTGGTCGATGTAGTGCTCGGCGCCGAGGCTCTCGAGCCGCTTCGAAAATTCGTCGACATCTTCGACGAGCACGCCGAAATGGTGAATGCCGCGATAGTCGAGGCCCTTGCCCAGCTGATCGGTCTTGAATTTGAGGATCGCCATATTGAGCGTGCCGTCGCTCAGGAACACGCCGTCCGCGAGCACCCCGTTCGGCCGCCCGACTTCCTTGAAATCGAACGCCTTCTTGTAGAAATCGGCCATCTTCTCCGGGTCTTCCGCAGCGATCGCGATATGGCGCAGCTTCGGCATCAAAACCTCCTCGCTTCCTGGTCGCACTAGCGTATCACGATCTGGCGGACGGACGCCAACACCCGCGCCAGGTTCTTGCCCACACGTGACAGCGCTTCTTCCCACGGGAATAGCCCGAAGCGGTCGAATTCCGGCAATTGGGCCCCGTTTGGAAGCGTGAAATGCGATGAGCAGCTAAGGCCCTCTGGGTCGGGAAGCTGCGGCGGGTGCCACGCGAACAACGCCAGGTCCTTGCCGCGCAGATAGGCATGCAGGCCGAGATCTGCTAGCTCCTCCGGGGCGACCGCAAGTCCGGTCTCTTCGAGCAGCTCGCGCGCCGCAGCCGAGGCGCAGGTTTCCCCCGGCTCCGCTACGCCCTTGGGGATGTCCCAGCGCGGCGAGCGCGTCGCGTGGCCGAGAAGGACGCGGTTTCCATCGGTGACGACGACCCCGCAACTCGTCACCCGCGCGCTCATGGCCAAGTATGGCCTCCGGAAACGCCCCCGTAGAAAACCCCGCGCTTATCGCTGTCGGACGCGGCGCCAGTGTCGGCGCAGCCTGCAGCGAAGAGCGCGAGCACGAGCCCAATGACGTTAAACCAGCACCTTCGTGTCATTGCCTGTTGCCCATTCCGGCCTCGTGAGCCTTTATCCCGCTTATATGCCACGCAACGGAGATAAAAAATGGCCGCGGAAATCCGTTCATACCGGCCGGTGATCATCGGAGCGCGCGGCGCCGTCGCGGCCAACCATCCGCTGGCAGCGCAGGCCGGGCTGCTGGCGCTGCGGGCCGGCGGCAATGCGGTCGACGCGGCGGTTGCAACGGCGATGACGCTCGCCGTTGTCGAGCCGATGATGTCGGGGCTCGGCGGCGACGGGTTCTACCATGTCTTCGACCGGACGACCGGCCGCGCCGTCGTGTTCAACGGCACCGGCCCCGCCCCCGCCGCAGCAACGCCCGACCGTTACGCCGGCGGGATTCCGCGCATCGGACCGCTTTCGGTTTCCGTTCCGGGGTCCGTCGCCGGGCTCGGGCTGATGCACCAAAGGTATGGCCGGCTTCCCTGGCCCGACCTGTTTGCCGAGGCGATCGCCTTTGCTCGCGAGGGGTTTGGCGCCACTCGCGCCTACA
>JAFASL010000308.1 GCA_019244535.1 Alphaproteobacteria bacterium | reverse complement strand
CACAGCCCAATGACCCCGCCGCCATCACCCTGGCCAATTCCGCCGCCGCGCATTCCCTAATTGATCCGCAGCAATGCCCGCTTTCGTCTTCTCCATCTCCGAGCCGCCCTCCCGCCCCACCAAATCTCTCCTTTTGCAGAGAAATCCACCACGGGAGAGGGGGGACCGAGCCCGCAGGGCTTGGTGGGCCAGGGCGATTCGGGTCACTGCTTTGTGACTTCGCCTTTCTTGGCTTCGACCGACCGCTCGGCGCCGGGATCGATCCACCAGGTCTCGAGCCCGACTGCATATTTCGGCGAGACGGCGGGCCGCCGGAACTTGTCCCAATGGGCGACGCGAAACGAGTCAATGTGGTAATGCGGGATCACGTAATAGCCGTATTGCAAGACCCGGTCGAGGGCATGCGCGTGGGCCACCAGGCTCGCGCGGTCTGGCGCCCGGACCAGACCTTCGATCAGCTCGTCGACTACTTTGCTTTTGATGCCCATCAGGTTGCGGCTGCCCTGCTCGTCGGCAGATTGCGAGCCCCAAAATTCGCGCTGCTCGTTACCGGGCGACAGTGACTCGCCGAACGCGACGACCGCCATATCGTAGTCGAAGGTCTCCATGCGCTTTTGATACTGCGCAGGGTCGACCGTGCGTACGCGAGCGGTGATCCCCATGCGTTCGAGATTCTTCGCGAAGGGCAGCACGATCCGTTCGAATTGCGGATTGTCGAGCAGGATTTCGAACTCGAAGGGCTGACCGGTCTCGTCATTGACGAGCTTCTCGCCCTTGAAGGTCCACCCCGCATCCTTGAGCAATTTAAGCGCAGCCCGAATCCCGTCCCGGATATTTCCCGAGCCGTCGTATTTCGGCGGGTCGTATTCGGTCGTGAAAACCTGGTCGGGGATCTGCCCACGGTATTTTTCGAGGATCTTCAGTTCCTCGCCTTGCGGCACCCCGGTCGCCGCCAGTTCCGAATTGTCGAAATAACTGCGCGTGCGCTTGTACGCGCTGTAGAACAAATTCTTGTTCGACCACTCGAAGTCGAATGCATAGGCCAAGGCTTCCCGCACCCGCGGATCCTGGAACAACGGCCGGCGCAGATTATACGCAAACCCCTGCATGCCGCTCGGCAATCCGTTGGGGATTTCCTCCTTCTTGATGAGACCGGCGCGCAGAGCCGGGCTGTCGTATCCGGTCGCCCAGTCCTTTGACGAATTTTCCAGCTTTATGTCGAACTGGCCGGCCTTAAAGGCTTCGAGCGCGATCGTCGCGTCACGGTAATAGTCATAGCGGATCGTGTCGACATTGAAGCGGCCCTTCATGACCGGCAGATCGGCCGCCCAGTAATCGGGAACCCGCCGATAGGTGATCGAGCGTCCCGGATCTAAGGACTCGATCTTGTAGGGGCCGCTGCCAAGCGGCGGGTCAAGCGTCGTCTTTTCGAAATCGCGTCCGGACCAATACGCCTTCGAGAGCACCGGCATCTGCCCGAGGATCTGCGGCAATTCCCGGTTCTCGGCGGATTTAAACAGGAACCGAACCCCGCGCTCGCCTTCCTTTTCGACCTTCGTGACGTCGCCATAATAGGAGCGATAGGACGGAGCTCCCTTGGCGCGCAACGTCTCAAAGGTCCAGATGACATCCTCGGGTGTCATCTGGGTCCCGTCGTGAAAGCGCGCCTCCTTGCGCAGCGTGTAGAGGACCGAGAGCTTGTCGGGCGCGAGCTCGATCCGTTCGGCGACGAGCCCGTATTCGCTGCCAGGTTCGTCCTCCGAGGCCACCGTCAGGGTATCGAAGATCTGGCCTATTCCGGCCGCCGGGACGCCTTTGACGACAAACGGGTTGAGCGTGTCGAACGTGCCTATCGAAAAAAGGCGCATCGTGCCGCCCTTCGGAGCATCCGGATTGACGTAATCGAAATTCTTGAAGTCGGGGGCGTATTTGAGGTCGCCAAACAACGACATTCCCGGTGTCGTGGCCGCCACAGCGGCTACGGCCAGTCCCAGCAGTACAAAAGGCGCGGCGAGGATTGCAGAAACTCTGCGCATCATTGGCTCCGGCGGACGGGTCAGGCGCCGATGAGTTCGAGGGCCGCGCGATGGATCCGGCGGTCCCCGGCCACCAGGATGCGGCCGTCCGAGGCAAGATCGAGATCGGCCCCGCGCCAATCGGTGGCGATACCGCCAGCCCCTTCGACGATCGGAACCATCGCGCAGAAATCGTAGGGCTTGAGGCCGGCTTCAAGGACGAGATCGATAAACCCGCAGGCAACCAGACCATGGGCGTAGCAGTCGGCGCCGAACCGCGTCAGCTTGACCGAGGCGGAGACCCGGGCGAACGCATCGGCGTCGGCTCCCTTAAACATGTCGGGGGTCGTGGCGAACAGCGTGGCGGTGGCGAGCTCGGAGCAGGCCCGGCTATACACGACTGCGCCGTTGAAGCTCGTCGTGCGCCCGGCCACCCCGACCCAGCGTTCACGCGAAATCGGCTGGTCGATAATTCCGAGGATCGGGCGCCCCTTGTGGGTCAGCGCGATCAGGGTCCCGAACAGCGGAACCCCGCTGATAAAGGACTTTGTACCGTCGATCGGGTCCAATACCCATACAAACTCGGCATCGTCGCGTACCCGGCCAAACTCCTCGCCGATGATGCCGTGCTCCGGAAACCGCCTCTCGATCAGCGACCGCATCGCCTGCTCCGCGGTTCTGTCGGCCGCTGTCACCGGGCTCAGATCGGGCTTGTCGTCGACCGCGAGCGGCTTGCGGAAATACGGGCGAATGATCTTCCCCGCCGCATCGGCGAGCGTTGCCGCAAAAGCAGCATAGGGGTCGGGCTCGTTCAGCAGCGGTGACCTACTTCAACGTGTCGAGATACGCGATGACGTCGGCCCGGTCTTGCGCCTTGGGGAACCCGGCAAAAGTCATCTTGGTCCCCTTGGCAAAGGACTGCGGATTATAGAGCCACTGGTTGAGCTTCTCCTGGTCCCATTTTTCGTTCTTGTCTTTCTCCAATGCCGCGGAGAACTGGTACCCAGGGACGCTGGCGATCTGCTCCTCGGTGACGTCCCAGAGGTTGGGGCCGATCTTGTTTGGCCCACCCTTGGTGAAGGTATGGCAGGTCTGGCAGACCTTGGCGAGCTGCTCCCCTCTTTTAGGGTCCGCCTTGGCGAGCAACGGCCCGATCGGCTCGAGCGCGGCCGCAGCGCCTTGCTCAGCCGGAGCGGCGGCAGTCTGCTCGGCGCTCTGCACGACAAAGACCGGTTTCGCAAGTTCCCTCGGGCGCACCAACTGGCCCGCAAGAATCCCGGAGACCATCGCAACAATCAGCGCGGTCAGCAGCGAGGCAATGATCTTGTTCCACTCGAATGAAGACATCGATGCCCAAACCTCCGCGGCCGCAGGCGAATTATCACGCTTCCGGCGCCGGCACGAACCGGGCATGTTGTCGCTATTGCAGCAGGATTAAGCAACATCCGTGACCAGAACCGCACCTAAGAACCCGATCATCCTGATCCCCGCGCGGCTCGCTGCGACGCGATTGCCAGGCAAGCCGCTCGCCGATATCGCCGGAACGCCGATGATCGTGCATGTCTGGCGCCGCGCTGTCGCCGCCGAGATCGGCCCTGTCGTCGTCGCCTGCGGCGACGGCGCGATTGCCGATGCGGTCGAATCTGCGGGCGGAAGAGCCGTCATGACCGACCCGAACCACCCCACCGGCTCAGACCGCATTCACGAGGCGATCGGGCATATCGACCCGGATTTTCGGCACGATGCGGTGGTCAACGTGCAGGGCGATCTGCCGTTGCTTGACCCGGCGGCGATCCAGGTCGCGGTCGCCGGTCTCGCCGACCCGGAAACGGACATTGCGACACTCGCCGCGGTCATCGAGGACGAGGCGGCGCTGGCCGACACCAGCGTCAACAAGGTCGCCGCCGGCTTTGGTGATCCGGCGCGGCCGGCGCGTGCGCTCTATTTCAGCAAAGCGATCGTGCCGTGGGGGCCGGGCCCGCATTACGAGCACATCGGGCTCTATGCCTATCGCCGCGCCGCGCTCGAACGTTTCGTCAAATTGCCGCGCGGCGTGCTGGAGCAGCGCGAGCGGCTCGAGCAATTGCGCGCGCTGGAAGGCGGGATGCGCATCTCGGTCACCCTGATCGACCCCGCCTGTCTCGGAGTGCAAGTCGACACGCCCGCCGACCTCGCCCGCGCCCGCAGATTAGTGGAGGGCTCCTCGTGAGATCGCCTCATCCCGTCATTCCCGCGAAAGCGGGAATCCAGGGCGGTGGGCAACCATCGCCGGCGCTGGACCCCCGCTTTCGCGGGGGCGACGAACAAGGACCGACCCAGACGATATCGTTTCAAGGCGCGCCCGGAGCCTATTCCGATTTGGCCTGCCGCCGCGTCTTTCCCGAGTTGATGACGTTGCCCTGCGCACAGTTCGAGGACGCCTTCGCTGCGGTGCACGAAAAGCGCGCGGCGCTGGCGATGATCCCGATCGAAAACTCGGTCGCCGGCCGCGTCGCCGATATTCATCATTTGATGCCGGATTCGGGCCTCCACATCATCGGCGAGCATTTCGAGCGTGTGAACCATCACTTGCTGGCGCCCCCGGGCGCCTCGCTCGATACGATCCGCACGGTGCGCAGCCATGTCCATGCACTTTCACAGTGCCGAAACTTAATCCGCAAGCTGGGGCTCAACCCGGTTGTCGCCGCGGACACGGCCGGCGCCGCGGCGGAAATCGCCGAGCGCGGCGACCCCACCGTCGCGGCGATCGCCTCCGAGCTGGCGGGCGAGATCTATGGTCTCGTCTCGCTGAAGGAGAACATCGAGGACGCCGAACACAACACGACCCGCTTTCTGATCATGTCGCCCGATCCCAAACGCGCGCCGCGCGACACCCCGACGGTGACGACCTTTCTGTTCCGGGTCCGCAACGTGCCGGCGGCGCTCTACAAGGCGATGGGCGGGTTCGCGACAAACGGTGTCAACATGACCAAGCTCGAGAGCTACATGGTCGGCGGCGCGTTTGCGGCGACCCAGTTCTACGCCGATGTCGAGGCGCATCCCGAGGACCGGCCGTTGGCGCTCGCCCTCGAGGAACTGGCCTTCTTCTCGCGCGAGGTGAAATTACTCGGCGTCTACCCCGCCCACCCGCTGCGCATCGCCGCCGCGACAGGCGACGCGAATTGAGGACCCACCCGATATGATGTTGATCGACCACGCTGAGCTGCACGGCATCACATCCCGCGTCTTCGAGGCCGCTGGAAGCGACCGCGACGAAGCGCGGATCATCGCCGACCACCTGATCGAGGCCAATCTGCGCGGCCATGACAGCCACGGCGTCGGCCTGATCCCGAACTACCTGCAGCATCTTGCAAACGGGACTGTCGTCCCCAACCGCAAGGGGCGGGTCGTTAGCGAGAACGGCTCGCTGA
>JAFASL010000219.1 GCA_019244535.1 Alphaproteobacteria bacterium | reverse complement strand
GCCGAGGAACTGCGGTTCACGGCAAAGCTCGGTTCGCCGGCCGTCATAGAAGCGTTCGCGGCTGTGCCGCGTGAACGATTTCTCGGGCCCGGACCGTGGCGCATCCTCAGCCCGATGGCGATGGCCGAGTATTGGACCACGGAGGATACCGATCCGCGCCACCTTTATCATGACGTGCTGGTCGCAATCGATGAGGAGCGGCGGCTCAACAACGGGCAGCCCAGTCTTTGGGCTCGGATGTACGACCGGCTCGGATTGAGGCGTGGCGCCCATATCGTGCATGTCGGCGCCGGGACCGGGTACTACACCGCGATCCTCGCTGAGATTGTCGGCCGCGCCGGACGGGTCACCGCGATCGAGGTCGACACGGCGCTCGCCGCAAGAGCCGCCGAGAACCTCGCGACAGAGTGGCCGCAAGCCACGGTGGTCGCGGCGGACGGTTTCTCATTCCGCCCCGACCGGCCGGCCGATGCGATCGCCGTCAATGCCGGGGTGACGCATTTCTCCACTGCCTGGCTCGATTGTCTGGCAGAGAACGGCCGCCTGCTCGTGCCGCTCACCGGCGCCGAACGGTGGGGCGGGTTTGTGATGGTCACCCGGCCGCCGAGCGACGCGCGCTGTTACGACGCGAGCTTTGTCGGCGGGGTTGGGATCATCGCATGCGTCGGCGGGCGAGATGCAATAGGGGAGGAAAGGCTTAAGGCGGCGCTGGCGAAGTCGGATTTCAGCGCGATTCGATCGCTGCGGCGCACGCCCGACGAGCCGGATCACACATGTTGGCTCGCCGGTGAAGGGTGGTGGCTGTCGACGGCGCCCGTCCCCAACGGCTCGGCCAATCGGTAAATTGTAGCGACTATCTGAAACGCAAACCGCGGCGCCATCGGGCGCCGCGGTTGGTCCGGTTTCCGAGCCGTCGGTTGGTTACGCTTTGCGGCGCCGACGCCACAGCAGGCCGAGACCGACGAGACCCGTACCAAGGAGCGCGAGGGAAGCCGGCTCGGGCACCTCAGCCGAGGTTGAAACCTCCACCAGCGTCTCGTTTCCCGTCACGGCTTCCACCGCGATGCCAGCGCGGCCCCCGGGCGGAGCAACCCAAGTGCACTCGTCGAGGTTCGGTCCGACTGAGAAGCCAGGTGCTGTATTGCACGCGTTCGAGAGCGTGCTGCCTAGCTGCGTGAAAGCGCCGCCTGGGGTCGTTTGAACAAAGAAATTGAACGTCTCACCAGCCTGAATCGAACCGATGATTGTATCGGTGATTGTCTCGGGTCCGGTGGATACGACCGTAACGGAGTGGGGTGTGCCGATCTCGCATTCGGGATCGCTGCAAGGCGGTCCTGCCGTGGCGTTTTCGCCGAGTCCATCTTCGCCGGCGGTAAAGGTCGGCTGAGTCTTGAGCGTGAGCGCTGTGGACCCGACCCCGGGAGCGCCGCTAAAGCCATTCGCCTGAACCGTGTCCCCCGGGGTGCCGAAGTTCTGCGGGTTCGGGCATGTAAATGCGCCGGCGAGGCCGCTGGCGGTGCATCCGGTTGTTTGTCCTAGTAGAGTGCCGAAGACGATCGTGGCGTTTGCCGGCCCTGCGCTAGCGGCGAGCGCGATCACTGCAAACGCGCCCAGTACCGGCAGGTGTTTGGATAGCAACAGTTCGGTTAACCTCTTCCTCGCTGTCATTGTCCCACCCTCCTCACCAATTTACCAATTAAGCAACAGCGAATTCCATGCCAGCCGAAATTAACGTTTATCAATAAATGGTTAGCACTGCCGCAGCACACTCCGGTGTAAAGATCCCGACATCCCCTTTTGGGCAGGACCGAAGGAAAAAGTTAACGAGGACAGCAGAAACCGGGAGCTCCCGGCAGCGGAGCTCGGAATGTCCCCTGTTAAATTTTCCGACACTAACACAAGCTGCTCCAGCACATTCACCGAAACCCGAGCGCGCCAAGTAAGCCGCGCCGAATTCTCTCGGCAACTGTAAGTTGCAAACATGAACCAAAACGCGCGACACGCTGCCGCAGTGTGGATATTCCTAGGTAGATGAAGCAATTCGGACATGTCATCGTTTTAGATACGCTCGTCAACGC
>JAFASL010000143.1 GCA_019244535.1 Alphaproteobacteria bacterium | reverse complement strand
TTGGTTATCGGGAGGGGCGAGTGGAGACTGAACCCGGAGTTCCGAGCGTCTTCGCTGTCAATGTGCTGGCGCCCTACATTCTGACCGCGTTGATCGAAAGGCCAAAGCGACTGGTCTATTTAAGCTCCGGCATGCATCGCGGCGTGCGTCCGCGCCTGGACGATGTGCTCTGGATCAAGCGACCTTGGAGCGGCTCGTCGGCTTACGCGGAAAGCAAGCTCTGCGACGTTTTGCTGGCATTTGCCGTCGCTCGCCGCTGGAAAGAGGTCAAGTCCAACGCCCTTGAGCCTGGATGGGTAGCGACCAAGATGGGCGGGCCTTCGGCGCCGGACAATCTTCATGAGGGTTGCGTAACCCAAGCATGGCTTGCGACAAGCGAGGACGAGCCGGCGCAAACCAGCGGCGGGTATTTTTTTCATCAACGCCCTCGTGCGCCGAACCCAATAGCAACTGACATCAGAATTCAGGAGGAATTGCTGGCCGAATGCGGCCGCATCTCCGGCATACGTTTCGATTGACCAATGTGGCCGGAAGGCAGCTGCGGTTGATGTCCCGGGGCAACATCGGCATCGCCGTCCTGTCCCGGCACTCAAGCCGCTGACTATCCCTTTGCCGCAAAAATGCCGTTGCCGGCCCGAGATGCGGGTGAGGACACCGTTCCCACTGGCTTTCAGACCTCGTCGGGTGATATCGTCTCCTGCCGTTGTCCAAGAATACTGCCGCCGAGATGAAGACAACGCTCTGGTTGGGCGGCTGATCCTCGGAAGCCGCACTCATAACTGCCAGCGCTTACGAATTGATCTGCAGCGAACCAAGATAAAGTGTAAGTGGAGGAGTAATGCCGATGACCGACAAATCAAACTTTACACCTGAGGAATGGAAGCTGCTCCTGGAGAGCGTAACGATGGCCGGGATCGCAGTCACGGCAGCCGAGCCGAGCGGCCTTTGGGGACTGCTCAAGGAGAGCTTTGCAGGTGGCAGTGCGCTCGTGCAGGCGAAAATAGACCCTGCGTCGAATCCCCTCATCAAAGCGGTCATCGCCGACTTTGAGACCGCTGAAGGACAAAGCGCCGCACGAGACGGGCTTAGGGAGAAGCTCACGAACAGCAAACCCGCCGAGATCAAGGCCCAATGCATCGAGACTCTACGGCAGGCCGGGGCGGTGGTCGACGCCAAGGCGCCGAGTGATGCAGGGGCCTTCAAGGGCTGGCTACGCCAGATCAGTCAGCACGTCGCCGAGGCAGCCAAGGAAGGCGGATTTTTCGGCATTGGCGGCGTGCTGGTGAGCGAGGCGGAGAAGGCAACCCTCACTGAGATTTCGGGGGCGCTCGGGCTGGCGGCATGATCCCGTAAGTGCGATGCGAGAAAGAATATCGCCCACGGCGATCGCGGGGCTGCCGCGGGTCATCGCGTCCCGAGGCGATGTGATATGGCTGACCTTCCCATTCTCGTCCCCAAACCGGGAAATTCGGGTGGAATCGGAGTGTGGCGCTGCGGCCATAGGCCGAACATGGCTGTCGCCGCCCGTCTGGCGGTGCCTCACTGGTTCGACCTTGGCTCCGTTTCCAGAGCCTACTCATTGAACCGGACATGCACCGCCATTTTCCCTGCATCATCATAAGCTCCATACAACGAAGCCGGTGTCGCGGATTTCGTGAAAATCGGTTTCGCCTGCCAGTGCGCCAGCGCCTCATGCAGCTCGCCGTTCACGCTGATGTGCCGGGCCGAGGGTGACGCGAGCGCAACCACACGAGTTCGCGCGTAAATCTCCGCTGGAGGCAGATGGATTTGAACTTTTTAGTTCGCCACGTTGTCCGAAGCGACCTTACTCCCGACGAAATCTGTTCGATGTCGAGTTTGTGTGACTCACCGCTAGAGAGAGATGAATTCGAATGTTCTGTCCCCAACACCGAAGCATCGTTGTCGCGGGCTGACCCCACGGCAGTGCACGTCCGAGTCACGCGGCGGTATGATCGACCGGCTCACCGCGCCCAGCGGAACGGATGCTTCGAATCCGGTTCCCTCCAGCGAGGAGTCATGCAATCCGTTGGCCCCTCGCTAGCGCGGCCGTTTGCCAATCCCAGCGCCTCCTAACCGGACGTGGACTCCGCGCACCCGGTAATTGATCTGCCCGTGGCAGAAATACTTAGGTACATCGCTACGGATCAGCGCGAGGTTCTCGGGCCAGGCGCGCTCCCGATCCCTCCTCGTTTCCGCAACGACCGTAGCGGACTATCGGGCGCAACATCGCGGGAGTTGAAACTCTTACATTGCCGCGAGTTGCTGCTCCAATCGGATCAGCTTATTGCGAAGGCGAAAATATTTTGCGTCCCAAGCGCGGTCTTTGGTAGAGCCGGTCTCTTGGATTTGGCATTGATGAAGCGTACACCAAGGGCGCAAATGGGGTAATGCGGTGCAGCCAGTGGGACCCATCAATGGGAGCTGATGGCCGGTTGTCGGCAATCTAATGCCCCAATTCTTGTACGCATGATCAATCGTCATCTGACAATGCATTCTGTCACAACAGCGATAGGCCCTGTTGCCCACGCCGGGGCATTTATTGCCACCGCATTTCACCTTTGTCAGCTCCGACATTTCACTGTATCCACGGCTGATCGCGGCGCGTAGCTCACCTTTTTTCATGTGTTCCCTCCGCCCGCAAAGCCAGGCCTAAAATTCGAGATGGTCGCTATGGAGCTCAAAATCATTCGGGATCATGCCGAGTTGGATTCGACAGCACACCGCAGCGCGCCGAGAACAGTCGGAAATTCCGCCAGTGTCCCCCGGTATTCTTGACGATTTGTCACCGTGGTTGTTTAGTTTGGAATAAACCAGCTGGCCGAAATGCGCTTTGAGGTGTAGGTGCGTCCTCTGCTCGTCCAGCCCCATGAGGCGCGAGTAACCCGCCACATCGGCAGCTAGAATGGCGGCCAACCTGCGTTTGACGCGTCGCGTGGCCAAAGGGGTGCTCCTCAACTGCCTAGCCCGAATAGGTCATCGGCTCTCGTCAACGATACTAATCGTAAACATGAGCGGAGGCATGCTCTTTCCACTGAGCAGCCAATTCTGATCGTGGCTGGCCGCGTCCGTTGCAACCGGGCTGGCACCGCAGGAGCCTCGAGCAGGCAACCGGATGAGGATGGGTTAGCGAGGGTCCAAGCCCTAAAAACCATGGCCGACCTCAAGACCGGCCCTGCAAAAGCGTGCGCGCTTTGAGGCACACCGAAAACGGCCCCCGGGAAGGGCCCCTGGGACGACAACCCCCTCGGCCGAATGGTTGCCTTGGACTTGCTGTTTAGCCAAACAGCGACGACCTTCACCCCTTTGACGGCATCGCCAATTACCTCGGCGGGGCGGCTCTCGCATTTGGTCCTCGGGGCGTTTCGCGCCTAATCATAAAGCGTGGATTTTGCTTGGTTCATTCATCAACTTCAACTTCTGCGCCAAATATTGAAAGCTTTGCAGTGCCTAAATTGGACTAAATACTTGAGGAACGATTTCCGCCAGAAATGCCAATTTACAATAAAACCAACGCAATGGACCAGGAGCACATGATGGCCGAACACAATTCGGCGGTCGGGCGATCTCCGTGAGGTCGCAGACATCGCCCGCAAGAGGCGGAGAAATCGCGAAGCAAAAAGATCGGCGGCGGCGTCTTGATGGTCAAGCCTGCAACAATTCGCGGCAGCTCAGATCGTCGATGGCGGCGAAGATTCGCTCCAAATGGTTCCACCAAATCCAAGGCGGGATGTCGTAGAACGCCTGCCATACCGGCGTCGTCAATTGCCACAGCACCGAGAAGCGGTAATCCTCGTCCAGTGTCCGCCGGTCGTAACCGGACACGCCCTGCGCCAGCAATACCGCGTGATAGTGGTCGAGCAGGCGTTGCTCTGCGCGACGGCGGTGCTCGGGAAACCAGTGCAACGCCATCATGTAGGCGAGGTCGCTGGCTGCAATGCCGAGCCGCCACGTATCCCAGTCAAAGAAGCGGATGTCATCGCTGCCTTCGGCCCGGGGTAAAAACAGGTTCCAGACATGCGCGTCGCCATGCACGATGGTCATGTGGCGATGCGCAGTGTAGCGCCGGTAGAGGCGCGGTGCGGCGTCGATCAGTCGGTGATAGGTATCGAGCCGCGCCGGCGCCAGCCGATCACCGAGCCGAGCGGCGAAGCGATCGACCGCGTCCGCCAGCGCCGCCGCTCGCGCCTCGCCGTATTCGATCCAGGCTCCGACCGAGACCCCGAGCCGGGCATCATCCCACCAGCCGGCGTGAAACCGCGCCCAGGCCGCGACAATGGTACAGCTTTGCTCGAAACTCGGTGGCAGCGGCCAATTGCCGAGGGTGACATGGCTTTCTGAAAGGTCTTCGAGCAGCAGATGCCAATCGTTGGTTTCTGCGTTCCAGTGCGCATCGAAGCAAAGTGGCACTGGCGCCCGAGGCGTCGTCGCGGCGACATTTGTGTAGAACGCGACCTCTTGTCGGCCGGCAATCCATTTGTAGCCGGCGCGTGCTGGCAGGCTCGTCTTTAGGATTAGCGAGCGCGGCGCGGCATTGGCGGCAACATTATAGCTAAGACGCAGCCGGAGGATTCGGGATACGATCGTGTCGCGGTCGGTGTCGACCGCGACGGCGCCGACGACACCGTCGCCGAGCGCACCGCAGCGGCGCAACGCTTCCGTCAAGTAGCCGGGCGTAGCGGCCGCCGGCAACGGTTCCGAATGCATCCCTCGACCTCCCGACGGGACAGGTTTGGTCACGGCAACGATCAGGAGCGCGCACCCAAAGCTCAATTTTGCGAAGCCGGCAAGCACTTCCTGCCAGGAAGAAACAACCAGGACGAGACTGCCTCTCGACCTCGCCAAACGAGCCGACCGGAACTGGCTCGCGCGCTGCTTGTTGATGAGTCGTCTGCACAACCGCCACAGGAACCGTTGGTGTCACGCCGATGGCGAATGTGGAGTTCGGTCGGACGCGGTACGACCGTGGTCAGAGCCTATTTACCCCGTGTGCGACCGGGTTTTCCGGCGGCTGCTCCCATGCGCGGTATGAAAAACCCGTCAAATCGGCCGGTGAAAGGCCGATGCCGCTATCGAGCAGGCTTTTTCCAGTTCGAGGGAAGCGGGCTCGTACGTCAGGAATCAGCCAAAGATCGCCTGGGTCAGGGTCGCTTCGTCGAGATCGCGCGCGGCGTAGCAGTCGGCGAGTCGACCGTCGATGACAGCCACCTGCGGCACAAGACGCATCTGCTGTTTACATGGCTCGCCGATCTCGTCCGCCATCCGCGTATTCTCGACGCGGTCGAAGACCTTTACGGTCCAGACCTCCTCTGTTGGACGACCAATTTTTTTATCAAAGAGAAGGCCAACCCGGCCTTCGTCTCTTGGCACCAGGATTCAACTTATTGGGGCTTAAGCCAGCCTGATGTAGTCACGGCTTGGGTCGCCTTACCCTAGCGAATGCCGGGAACGGCGCGATGGAGGTAATCCCCGGCAGCCATAAGCTCGATCAGATCCCCCATCGCGACACGTTCGCCGAGCACAACCTGTTGACCCGTGGTCAGGAAATCGCGGTCGAGGTGGACCAGGCGAAGGCCGTCCGGCTCGACCTCGAACCGGGCGAGATCTCGCTGCACCATGTGCGGCTGGTGCATGGCTCTCCGCCCAACACCTCCGACGACCGTCGCATCGGGTTCGCGATCCGCTATATCCCGACTCATGTGCGTCAACTTTTCGGCGAGGACACCGCCAGCCTGGTGCGTGGCGAACATTGCTACGGTAATTTCGAGCTGGAACCCAGGCCGGAGCAGGACATGGATCCCGACATGTTGGCATTGCATCAGGCAATCACCGAGCGAAATGCCAAGATCCTGTATCGGGGAACCGGCATCGAAAGCTACAACGACCCGCGCGCGGTGGGCCGGCGATGAAGGTTTACGAAGGTTGCGCAGTCTTGACGGCGCCATCGTCATACTGGCGGCAAGCGCTGACATGGCCCACGGTGAGCCCACATCGAGGCGAAATTCGCGCAGGAACCGGTGGTTCGAATCCGGCTCCCTCC
>JAFASL010000003.1 GCA_019244535.1 Alphaproteobacteria bacterium | reverse complement strand
TCGTTGCCGAACCTGTTCAGCCCATCTTTCCTCGCTCAATTACCGAGTTGGCTGCCGCGCAAACAGATCGCGCTCGGACTTGACCTGCGAGGCGGATCCTATCTTCTGCTCGAGGTCGACGTCGCCGCCGCGCAGCGGGAGCGGCTCAACTCAATCGTTGACAATGTGCGCAACGCGCTGCGCGACGCGAATATCGGGTATACCGGGCTCAATGTCGAAGGCGACGCGATCGTGTTCACGATCCGCGAGCCCGACCGCATCGACGCGGCGCGTCAGGCTTTGCGCAAGATCGATCCGGATCTGACAGTCGACATTGCCCCGGACGGCTCGGGAACGATGCGTTTCAGCACCGTGGCGACCGAAGCCCGGCGCCGGCAGGCCGTCGATCAGTCGATCGAAATCATCCGTCGGCGCATCGACGAGACGGGAACCAAGGAACCGACGATCCAGCGGGAGGGATCCGACCGCATCCTCGTCCAGCTGCCGGGTGTCGACAACCCCGAGCATGTCAAAGCCCTGCTCGGCCGTACCGCCAAGCTGACCTTTCAGCTCGTCGACACCACCGTCTCGCTGGAGGACGCGCGTCGCGGCCGGCTGCCGCCCGGGAGCGAAGTCCTGCCGGCGGAGGAAGGAAGGGCCGGGCGCTCGGGGCCCGCGGCTTATGTCGTGCGCAAGCGGGTGATGGTCGGCGGCGACACGCTCGTCGATGCGCAGCCGACCTTCCAGAACAACGAGCCGGTGGTCAGCTTCCGCTTCGACTCGGCGGGAGCCAAACGCTTTGGCGATGCGACGCGCGAGAACGTCGGCAAACCGTTTGCGATCGTTCTCGACAACAAAGTGATCAGCGCACCCGTCATTCGCGAGCCGATTCTTGGCGGCAGTGGCATCATTTCCGGGAGCTTCACGGTCCAATCCGCGAGCGATCTCGCGCTGCTGCTGCGCGCCGGGGCGCTGCCGGCGCCTATCACGATTCTGGAAGAGCGGACGGTGGGTCCCGACCTTGGCGCGGATTCGATTCATGCGGGAGCGGTCGCCAGCATCGTCGGCGTCATCCTGGTGGTCGTCTTCATGTTTCTGTTTTACGGTCTGTTTGGCGTGTTCGCCGATATCGCGCTGATCTTCAACCTGTGCCTGATGCTCGGCAGCCTATCGCTGCTGGGCGCCACCTTGACCTTGCCTGGGATCGCCGGCATCGCGCTGACGATGGGCATGGCGGTCGACGCCAATGTGCTGATTTATGAGCGGATCCGTGAAGAGGTCCGGGCCGGTCGCACAATGCTCTCGGCTCTCGACGCCGGGTTTAAACGTGCTTTTGGCACGATCCTCGACAGCCACATCACAACTCTGGTTGCGGGAGCGCTGATGTTTTGGCTCGGCTCCGGACCTGTCAAAGGCTTTGCCGTGACGCTCAGCATCGGTGTGTTGACCTCGCTCTTTTCGGCGATCCTGGTGACCCGACTGCTCATCGTAACCTGGTTGCGCCAATGGAAGCCGAGGGTCATCCCGATTTGATCGCGAAAGCAAAATGAGACCACTCATTGTCATCCGGCGCACGCCGAAAATCGATTTCATGGCCTGGCACAAGGTTGGGTTTGCTCTCTCACTTCTTCTGACCTTGTCGTCAATTGTCCTGTTTGCGACGGTCGGGCTTAATTACGGCATCGACTTTATCGGCGGCACGTTGATCGAGGTGCGCTCTACCGCCGGGCCGGCGAACCTCGCCGAAATGCGACAGAAGCTCAATGCGCTTCATCTCGGCGAGCCGTCGCTGCAAGGCTTCGGTCCGCCCACCGATGTGCTGATCCGGTTGCCCCGCCAACCGGGCGGCGATGCCGCACAAGAAAAGGCGGTTCAGGAGGTCCGACAGGCGCTCGGCAACGAGGTCGACTACCGCCGCGTAGAGGTGGTGGGCCCGAGCGTCGGCAGCGAGCTGATCCGCGCCGGCGTAATTGCAACGATTCTCGCACTGCTCGCTATCGCGATCTACATAGCGTTCCGGTTCGAGTGGCAATTCGGCGTCGGCGGGATGGTTTCGACCCTCCACGACGTTCTCACCACGGTGGGTCTGTTTGCGTTGCTGCAGCTGGAGTTCAATCTGACAACGTTGGCCGCGATCCTGACGATTGCCGGTTATTCCGTGAACGATACCGTGGTGATCTATGACCGGGTCCGTGAATCCTTGCGCAAATATCCGCGGATGCCGTTTCGCGACCTGATCAACCTCGCCCTTAACGAAACATTGTCACGCACGATTCTGACCGTCAGCACGGTGGCGCTTGCGGTTCTCGCGCTGTTATTCCTCGGCGGTCCGGTGCTCAGAGGGTTCAGCATCGCGATGTTGTGGGGCATCATTATCGGCACCTACTCATCCCTCTTTATCGCGGCACCGATACTCTATTACGTCCGGCCGAACCGTGCCGCAGTTGCCCGCTCCCCGGAGACAATGCCGGCCCGCGCTCCCGGAGCGCGCTGATACAGGTCTCCGCGATGGACCTCACCCCCGTGACTACGGCCGGGCGCCAGATCGTCGAACGCTACGGGTCGAGCGGCTTTCGGGTGAGCGGGATAATCTATCCTGGCTCGGTGCTGGTTTTTCCTGATCGAACCGTGCCCTGGGAGACAACGGATGCCGCGGCCGTTACGCCGGAGAGCCTTGCCCCTGTCATCGAACATGGCGACGTCCAGATCCTGTTGCTCGGGCTCGGCCGGACGATGAGCCTCGTACCCGGCCCATTGCGCACGGCTCTGCGCGCCGCTGGGATCGTGGTCGAGCCGATGGATACGGGGGCGGCGTGCCGCACCTACAACGTGCTCGCCGCCGAGGGCCGGCTCGTCGCAGCGGCGCTGGTGCCGGCTCGCTAAGCCACATGTCGGCAACGGTTCCCCGTGCGCGGGAACCGCATGAGCGCGTCTGCGTTCACAAATTAGATCGTTGATGGAGACGGATTATGGCCTTTTGCGCACGAGCGCTCGGGGCGGGGGTGCTTGCGGTAAGCCTTGCAATGAGCCCTGCCGTTTACGCGGCGCCCCACGGCGGACCACATGGCGGCGGTTGGCATGGCGGCGGTTGGCATGGTGGATACCGCGGTGGCGGTGGGGGCGCCGCCGCCGGCATTATCGGCGGCCTTGTTGGCCTCGGTCTCGGCGCTGCAATAGCGTCGGGCGGCGCTTATCCGCCACCCCCTGTTTATTACGGAGGAGTGCCTCCCGGTTATTACGCGCCGCCGCCGCCCGTTTATTACGGCTACGGCTATTGAATGACCAATCTCAGCTTGGGACTACGCCGATGAAGATCCTTTCGGACCACCTCGCCTCCGTGGCTATTGCCGCGCTGCTGACACTGCCAGGCGCTGCACTGGCGCAATCTGCGCAACCTCCGGCAACACACGTCACTACTCCCCCGCCGCCAGCCAATACGACTTCACCAATGGCTGGCCATCCTGTCGCCGGCAAGAATGCGGAGGAGCGCGTCGAAAACCGTATCAAAGAGCTGCATGCACAGCTCCGCATCACTCCGGCCGAGGAGCCGCAATGGAACCAATTCGCGGAGGTAATGCGTGAGAACGCGCGTGAGATGGATCAGACGCTCATGCAACGGGGCCAGCAGTTTTCAACGATGAGCGCCGTGCAGAACCTGCAATCCTACGCACAGGTAGCCGAAGCCCACGCACAGCGTGTGCAAAAGCTCGTCCCGGCGTTCGAAAATCTGTACAACGCGATGCCCGAGCAACAGAAGCAGGTCGCCGATCAGGTATTCCGCGGAAATGCGGAAAAGCACATAGGCGCGGCGCAATCGCATCGCGGCCGGACCGGGTGATCGGAATTATTTGCAGTTCACGTTAAGCGAGGCCCCGCCTAAGACGAGGCTTCGGCTCGCTTCTTGCACGGGTTTGACCGGCACTGAGCGAGCCGAAAGATGGCGGATTTTGTTCCTCCCGGCATCGGCCACAACCGCGGCCCGGCACTCGATGCCGAAGCCGATTGGCGCAGGTTCTGTTGGAAGAGGGCCCACGCTAAAGCCTGGAAGACGCCGCCGCGAGAGATTGCGCTCGGCCGATTGGCGCGAGCCCAAGCACTGGGCATAACCTATCGCGAATATACCGCGGTGCTGCTCGACAAAGGTGTGCACCTATGAAAAAGCCCCGCTTGGCGGGGCTTTTTGCGTGGCTTAATGATCGGGCTCTAGCGAGGCTTCGCCAGGTTTTGGGAGACGAAATCCCAATTGATCAAATGGTCGAGAAAGGTCTGCACGAAATCCGGCCGGCGGTTCTGGTAGTCGAGATAATAGGCGTGCTCCCAGACATCGCAGGTCAGGAGCGCTGTTTGGCCTTCCGCCAGCGGATTGACGGCGTTTGAGGTCGCGGTGATCTTGAGTTTGCCGCCGTCGGCGACGAGCCAGCCCCAGCCGCTGCCGAACTGGCCGACCGCCGCCGCCTTGAATAGCTCCTTGAACTTGTCGAGACCGCCGCAATCGCGTTCGATCGCCTGGGCGATCTGACCGCTCGGCGCGCCGCCGCCATTCGGCTTCATGCAGTTCCAGAAGAAGGTGTGGTTCCACACCTGGGCGGCGTTGTTGAAGACACCCGTCTTCGAGGAGTCCCGGTAAGACGATTTGATTATGTCCTCGAGCGATTGGTTCTCGGCCGGCGAGCCCTTGACGAGGTTGTTGAGGTTCGTGACATAGGCTTGGTGATGCCTGCCGTGATGGAAATCCATCGTCCGCTCGGAGATGTGCGGTTCGAGCGCGTTTTTCGGGTAGGGCAGGGGCGGCAGTTCGAAAGCCATGGCGACCATCCCGGGTTATGTGAAAGAGGTCCATCGAAGAACGCCGGTCCCGGAGCGACGTTCCGCTGAGCCGGATCGCCTGACGCCGGTTGCGGCGCTGGTGCGGCGCCACGACCGCGACCGGTTTCAAACCGTGCTGTTTGCCCCGGCCGCGCGTCGCGAGGCGCTGTTCGCGCTTTACGCCTTCAATTACGAGATTGCAAGGGTGCGCGAGAGCGTAACGCAGCCGGTGCTCGGCCAAATCCGGCTGCAATGGTGGCGCGAGAACATCGCCGCCGCCTTCGAGGGCGGCGGCACCCGTCATCATCCCGTCGCCGAGGCGCTTGCCGCCATTATAGGCGAATTCCGGTTGACGCGTGACCATTTCGACGGGCTGATCGATGCCCGCGAAACCGACCTGACGGATGAAGCCCCGGCCAGCCTAGCCGCCCTGGAGGACTATGCCGAGGCGAGTTCTGCAAGGCTCGTCTGGCTCGCGCTGGAGGTTCTCGGCGTGCACGACTCCGCGGCGAGCGACGCGGGGCGTCATATTGGCATCGCCTATGCGCTGGCCGGCCTCTTGCGGCTTCTGCCGTTGCGCACCCGCCCTATAATTCCGGCAGGTATGTCGATGCGGAGGGGGGTCAGCGAGCTTTCCGCCGCGGCCTCACGACATCTCGATGCGGCGCCTATCCACCGCAAAATGATCCCGCGCTCGGCGATCCCCGCACTGCTGCCAGCGGTCATCGCCCGACGGTATCTGACCCGTCTGAAACGCGCCCGCTACGACGCCTTCGACCCGGCTCTGCTAAATTCCGACCCGCTGCAGAGCTGGCGCCTTGCTGCAGTGGCGCTTTTGAACCGTTTCTGAGCGCCTAATGCCCCTGGAAATTCGGCAGGCGGCGGTCGGCCATTGCCCTGACGCCCTCTTTGAAGTCGTCGGTGCGACGCAACCAATCCTGTTCGACGAGCTCGCGCTCGGTGGCGGCCTCGATCGCATCGCACAGCCCGCGCCGCACCGTCTCGCGCGTCGACATCACGGCGAGCGGAGCCGATTGCGCGATTTCGAGCGCCAGCGCCTGCGCAGCGCCGCGCACTTCATCGAGCGGCACCAGAAGATCGGCGAGCCCGATCCGGACCGCCTCGTCGCCCGAAATCCGCCGTCCGCTGTAGAACAGCAGGGCCGCCTGCTGCACGCCGACCAGCCGCGGCAGGGTCGCAGTGAGTCCGAAGCCGGGGTGAAAACCGAGCCGGTTGAAATTTGCGCTGAAGCGCGCCTCCTGGCAGGTCACGCGAAAATCGGCGACGAGCGCAAGACCGAGGCCGCCGCCGACCGCGGCGCCGTGCACGGCGGCAACAATCGGCTTGCGGGTGCGGAAGAGGCGGATCGCTTCCTTATAGAGGTGCCGGCCGGCGTCGCTGCGGCTGCCCTCCGAGACGGTCCCGGTCGCCATGCGCTTCGAGAAATCCGCCCCGGCGCAAAACGAGCGGCCCTCCGCCGCCAGCACGATCGCCCGGCAGCTCGGATCGTTGTCGAGCCTTTCGAAAGCCTCGCCAATCTCGGCGATCAAATCGCTGTCGAAGAAGTTGTGGGGCGGACGGCGCATCTCGACCGTCGCGACAAAGCCGTCCTGGGTGACATGGGTGTCGCTCATTTACGGATCTCCTCGGGGCTCCGTTTGACGATCAGCGCGTCGACGACCGTCAGACCCTGACCCTGCGGGTGAACGATGACCGGATTGAGGTCGATTTCCTCGATCAGCTCGGCATGGTCCGTGGCGAAACGAGACAAGTTCGCGATCAGCTCGGCAAGCGCTTCGCGGTCGGCGGGGGGCGCCCCTCGGATAGCGCCAAGGAGCGGCGCGCCCTTCAGCTGGTTGAGCAGAGCGAGCGCTTGCTCCTTCCCGATCGGCACTGGTGAGAAGGCGATGTCGCGCAACACCTCGACGTGAATGCCGCCCAGCCCGACCATCAGCATCGGCCCGAAGACCGCGTCCCGGGTGATGCCCAGGATGACTTCACGCCCCGGCGGCGCCATTGCCTGCACCAGGATGCCCTTGATAATCGCGTTTGGGTAAGCCCTTTGCGCGCTCCCCAGAACCCTCGCATAGGCCTCGCTCACGGCCGTTTCGCCAAGGATGCCAAGCGCAATGCCGCCCGCCTCGGTCTTGTGGGTGATGTCGGGTGACTGCACTTTGAGCGCGACGCACCCGCCGATGCGTGCGGCGGCTCGCGCCGCCTCCGCGGCGCTCGTCGCCAGCATTTCCTGCGGGCGCGGTACACCGTATCGCGCCAGCAAGATCTTGGTCTCGATCTCGGTGAGCACCGGACCCGAGGCCGCCAGGGCATGGCCGATTTCGTCGCGCACTACCTGCGGCGTTTCGGAGATGGCCACGGGCTGTCGCCTCCGCGCCTGGAAGCCGGCATAGTCGGCCAGCGCACGGATCGCACGCGCGCAGCTCGGCATCGAGGTGTAGCACGGGAGCCCCGCTTCGGCGAACCGCGCCATCGCTCCGGGGGACGCGGTCGTATACGTCGACAACAGGATCGGCTGCTCGGTCGAGGCGGTGATCTCGGCGAGTTGCTCGGCGTGTTTGGCAGCGGTTGCCTCGTTCGCCAGCGAGCCGATCAACAGGATCGTATCGATGCGCTTCGACTCGCGGACGATCTCGACGAGGCGGGCATAGCCGACCTCGTGAATCGCCTGCGCCGTGGCATCGACCGGGTTCTGCGCCGAGGCGTAGGACGGCAGGAGGGCGAGAACGCGCCTCTGGATGTCGTCTTCCAGCACCGGCAATTCGAGTCCGTGCGCCGACAGGATATCGGCCATCCACACCGCGCTGCCGCCCGACCCGGTGATCACCGCGACGCGGTTGCCGCGCGGCAATCGGCAGAACGAGAAGGCGGCTGCGACGTCGAGCATATGGTCGAGATCTTCGCCGCGGATGATGCCGTGATGGCGGAAGATTGCGTCGTCGATGTCTCCGGCCTGCGCCATCGCTCCAGTGTGCGAAGCGGCAGCCCGGCGGCCGGCGGCCGACCGGCCGACCTTGGCGACGATCAGCGGCTTGCCGGCCGCGGCGGCCTTGCCCGCGACAGCGCGAAAGCGGTCGGGACGGCGAATGCCTTCGAGATAGAGCAAGAAAATATCAGCGCTGCCTTCGTCGAGCCACCAATCGACGTAATCATGGGCCTCCAGCACTGTCTGGTTGCCCGCGCTGACCTGATGCGTGAAGCGCAATTGTTTGTCGCGCCCGCGGCTCAGAAACGAGAAGGTCAAAGCGCCGCTCTGGCAGCTGACCGCGATCGGCCGTGCCTTGCTTCCTGAGGGGAGCAGGTTCCGGCTGGGATCGTGGAAGACCGGGCTGAAGGTCGCGACAAGCGGCCGGAGCGGATTGACAATCCCTTCGGAATTGGGGCCGCAGACGACGATGCCGTGGCGCTCGGCAATCCTGCCGAGCTCGATGTCGCGGGCGCGGGCCGCCTCGTTGCTTTCTTCTGCAAAACCGGAGCTGATCACGACAGCCGCGCGCACTCCGCGCGCCCCGCACTGCTCCAGCGTGTCGACGACATGCGCCGCGGGCACCAGGATTACCGCGAGATCCACCGGCTCGGGCAGTGCGGCCACTGTAGGGTAGGCGCGCAGTCCCAGCACCTCGCTTTGGCTGCGGGTGACGGGAAAGACCCGGCCGTCGTAGCCATGCCCGATCAGCGCATGCGTCAGGCGTCCGCGCAGGGTCTCGGTATCGGCAGAAGCGCCGAGAATGGCAACGCTGTCCGGCGCAAGGAGTGGCTTCAGATCGGGCATTGCGCTCAGCGAAGGCCGAGACCGCGGGCG
>JAFASL010000943.1 GCA_019244535.1 Alphaproteobacteria bacterium | reverse complement strand
AGGGCCTAAACCACGGCTTCATCCGCTACGGCCGCCTGATCGCTGCCGCGCGTCGGGCAGTCAGCGAGTGCGCCGCGGCCTTGGCCAAAGGTCTGGGCACAACATCTTGAGCTGAGCTAAAGCGGGGCCGCCAGCTCCGGCACATCCTTGAACACCGCAGTGCTCTCGGGTGTCTCCGGCATTGTCGGGAAGTGATAGCCGCATTTCGGGCAGGGTTCCGCCAATACCGCCTGTTCGATGTGCAAATCGTACGGCTTATCCTGGATGTTCGCGCAGGTCGGGCACACGCGGATCAGACGGGCTCTCTTGAACTCGAAGTTCGTGATGATGTCCTCCATGATCGCGCCGGAGCGGACCGCCCATTCCTTGGCGTGCTTGTGGTAGGTGTTCATGTGCCAGTCGTTCAGAGCCTCGTAGCTCGTCCAGAAGCTGACCTCGTTGTGCCAGGTCGGGTCCTGCGGATGTGTCCACCAGGTGAGGTGCAAAAACCCAGGCAAGGTCTTCAGGTGGTGCCGCACATCGGCAAAGACGATCTTGAATTTCTCGTAATCGTCGGTGCTGGAAAACCGGACCCGCTGCATGCTCTGATAGATTGCCATCTCTCAACCCTCTGTCTTCGGCCGCACGGTTTCGCCGGCCGCTCTGGCTGGGACATCCGATTTTAACGCAAACTCCGGACCAATACGGAGTGTCGAGAAGTCCCGGCGGAGGGTTTTCCTAGGACGAGAGATGGCGCCTCGCCTTACGGCGGTCGGCGCGTTGTTGTGCGGGTCCCTGGGCTCGGGTCAAATTGTAAGCGGTGTTGACCAGCGCCACGTGGGAGAAGGCCTGCGGGAAGTTGCCAACTTGCCGCGACAGGCGCGGGTCGAACTCTTCTGCGAGCAGTCCGACATCGTTGCGGAGAGAGAGCAGGCGCTCGAAAAGCTCTCGCGCCTCGTCGAGGCGTCCCAGCAGGACGTAGTTGTCGGCCAGCCAAAAGCTGCAGGCAAGAAAAGCCCCTTCGCCGGGAGGCAAGCCGTCCTCGACCTCTCCGGTGTCGTAACGCATGACGAAACCGTCGATATAAAGGCGCTGTTCAATCGCCTTGACGGTCCCTGCGATGCGAGGGTCGGTCGGTGGGAGAAACCCGACGAGCGGAAGGAGCAACAGGCTCGCATCAAGCGACTTCGATCCATAAGCCTGGACAAAGCTCCCGAGATCGGGGTCAAACCCGCGGCGGCAGACATCGTGGTGAATGTCGTCCCGGATGCGCCGCAAGCTGTCGATGGCCTCCGCGCCGCCCAGCTGTTCTCCGATTTGCTCCAGGATCTTGACGGCTCGGTCGAAGGCGACCCACGCCATCACCTTGGAGTGCGTAAAGTGCCGCGATGGCCCGCGCACCTCCCAGATGCCTTCGTCAGGGTGGTGCCAGATCCGCGCCAGGTGGCCGAGGATGGTGCGCCCGATCGCGACCGCGCGCTCGACCGTCGGCAGACCGTGAGAGTGAGCAACGTAAAGGGCGTCAAGAACCTCACCGTAAACATCGAGCTGAGTTTGCTCGACAGCGGCATTGCCGATCCGCACCGGCCGCGAGCCTTCGTACCCCGAAAGCCACGGCACCTCCCACTCGGTGAGCCGGCGCTCGCCCCCAAGCCCGTACATGATCTGCAACTGGTCGGGACTGCCCGCGACGGCCCGCAACAACCAATCCCGCCATGCACGCGCCTCGTCATAGAAGCCCGCATGCATGAACGCGAGCAGCGTAAAGGTCGCGTCGCGCAGCCAGCAGTAGCGGTAATCCCAATTCCGCGTACCGCCGAGCTGCTCAGGCAACGAAGTCGTCGGCGCCGCGACGATGCCGCCCGTCGCGCTGAAGGTCAGGCCTTTGAGTGCCACGAGCGAGCCTTTGACGGCGTTGGTCCAAGGGCCGGCAGGAGAGCACCTTGACGACCATCGCCGCCAAAACGTCTCGACCCTGCGCAGCGCCTGCTCCGCATCGATCGGCTGCGGGCGCGGGAGGTGGGAAGGCCCGTAACTCATCACAAACGGGATCGTCTCGCCGGCGCCGACCTCGAACTCGCCGACGGTCCTCAGATCCTCGCCCCGAAGCGGCGCGGTCGTGCGCAAAACTACCCTTTCAGGGCCGGCGATAGCCGATACTCCGCCTTCGGGCAGCCGCTCGACCCACGGCACTACCGAGCCGTAGTCGAAGCGCAAAATGAACTCGGTGTGCATCGAGACTCGGCCGTGCAAGCCTCGCACCAGCCGGACGATGTCGGAAAACCCGTGCCGCAGGCCGACAAAATCGACCAGTTCCACCGCACCTTCGGCAGCCTCGAACATCGTGACGAGGATCAGCGAACCGTTCAGGTAATGGCGCTCTACTCGCTTGACGGTTTCGGCCGGCGCTATCAGCCAACGCCCGTGCTCGGGTTCGCCGAGCAGCGCGGCGAAGCATGCCGCAGAATCGAAGCGCGGCAAGCACAGCCAGTCGATCGATCCGTTACGCCCGACCAGCGCGGCTGCGGCGCAGTTGCTGATCAGCGCATAATCTTCGATCCGCTGCTTTGCCATCACCCCGCCGGTGTTTTTCCCGCGATCAATAACGCACGGCGGCGGGTAGAAAAAGTACGGATTTTCGCGCTTATTGACGAACGGGCCGCCGTCGGCGGCCGCCAAACGTCAATCAGGGTGGGTTGATATTAGGGACTGCCGTGGCCGCTCGCCTTCGGACCCGCGTTGTCCGAATATGGGCGAAGCGCGACGTAGGGGTCCCAATAAGCCCTCGGTGCCGGGAAGGCGGAACCGGCATAATAATTGTACGTAGGATAATTGTAGGCGTAGCCATATCCGGGATAATAATAGTACCGTGGGGTTCCAGAATTGCTCGTCTGGTATCCTTGGTAATTGTAGGGCGACCATGTAGAGGTGCTTGGAGCTTCATAGTAGTTGTAGTACTGGGCGTTTCCAGTTGCCGCCGTCCCGGCGAGCACCGCGAACCCAACAACCGCCGCCGCTCCCAGCGTGCGCATCGTCATTTCCTCTCTTCAAGCTCGATCGTGATGTTTAAACATTCGATGCAACGGGAACGTTCACTGACGATCTGGATATCATGTCTTAGATATAAAGGGTTGAAGAGCAAGATGGCTCCTAAACCTATCGAGTAATCTGAGAACCACTCGGGTGTGTCATTCTTTTGTCATGAGTGAGATCACAAAGGTGTAGCTTTCGAACACTTTTTGCACCTCATCATGAACTTTCCTCAGAACGGGTTGCATTTGCGGAGACGCGACCCGACTCCTTAGTCCTAACGGCATAGACGTGAACACGGGGGATGAAATCCAAGTACCGGACCGTTGTCCTATGCCCTTCGGGGCTCAGTAGGGGGAGTGCAGGCTATCAGGAGAAGAGATATGGCTAATCGGTACACGCGCCGTGCCCCGAGAGGCAAGATCGCAAGCCTTTGCCTTGCGCTGTTTATCGTGATGGGCCTGGTCGCACCTGGGTCGGCGGCGGTTTCCGATCCCCAAGGCACGGTGCGAGCCTTTTACGGCGTCCTGCTCGGCACGATGCGGGACGGCCGCAGCCTCGGGCAAAGCGGGCGCTACGGGAGATTGGCGCCAGTCGTCGACCGGACATTCGATATCCCAACGATGACTCGGCTCGCGATCGGCCCGAGGTGGAGCACACTATCGGCGGCGGAGCAGCAGCAGCTGATCGGGGCCTTTGCGCACTATGTGGCGGCAACTTATGCCGATCGCTTTGACAGCTACTCGGGTGAGCAATTGCAAGTCACCGGCCAGCGGCCGAACGGCGCCGACGTCATCGTGCAGACAAAGATCATTAAGTCGAATGGCGAGACCACGGAACTCGACTATCTGATGCGTCCGAGTCAAGGCTCGTGGCAGATTTCCGATGTTTATCTTGACGGGACGATCAGCCAGCTCGCGGTGCATCGATCGGAGTTTCACTCCATTCTGCAACGGGAGGGCGTCGACGGCCTCGTGATGGCGCTCGACCGCAAGGTGGACCTGTTGCGGAGCGTCGCCCGGTCCTCGTAACCCTCAATCGGCGCTGGTTTCGCCACTCCTTCCGAGGCCGCTCATGGCAGGCATCGCTTCGCTAATTGGCGCCGGCGCTGGCGTCGTCGCCGGCGCAGTCAGGAGCGGCTCGAGCTGGGGCTCCAGCGCCCTCAACAGCTGGACAGCCAGCGCGCTGGTGAAATGATACGTGCCGGCGATCGCGCCGGGGACATAGGCGGTGATGGTGCCAAAAAACCGGTCGCCTAGGAAAAATACAAAAGTGGCCGTGCGGTCGATGACGCGCTGCGAGACCAGACGCTCACCGCGGCCGAAATGGTCCAGCCGGTTGTCGCCGGTGCCTGTCTTGCCGCCGATGGGCAGTAAAATTCCGTCCGCCGAGTGGTAAGCGCCGCGCAGCCGCGTCGCAGTTCCCTCGATGACGACGCCCATCACCGCTTGCCGCACGGTCCTGGCGACCTCGGGAGCCAGTACCCGCTGAGGGTGCGGGTTCAGCGTGATATCCGTCTCGTACGGAGTATCCGCGGCAAAGTGCAAGCGCTGAACATCGACGCTCGGCAGCCGCACGCCGTCGTTCAAGATAATCCCCATCAGATCGGCAAGTGCATCCGGCCGGTCACCCGAACTGCCGATTGCAGTGCCATATGACGGGACCAGGTGCCCGAAGGGATAACCTTGCCGTCGCCAATCCTCGAGGATGCGGTCGAAGGCATCCTGCTCTAGCAGGATGCGGATGCGTGTATTCTGCGCGTGCACCCGACGGGCTTTGAAGAGCCAGCCATAGACCTCCTGACGGGCGGTCTCGCTTGCTTCGACAACCGTGCCGCGGGAAGCGCCGGGATGCTCTTGCAGATAGCTGACCAGCCACAGCTCCAAGGGATGAATGCCCGCGATATAGCCCCGGTCCTGCAACGAAAGGCGGCCGGGTCCATATGCCCGCCAGAGATCCCAGAGCTGGTCGTCATCGACCGAATTCGGCGGCAGATGATGCGCGAGGAAGGCGCCAAGCTCAGCACGGCCGGCCTCAGGCCTTGCGGTCAGGTAGATTACCGCCAGACGCCGCGCGACCGGGCGCGTGCGGCGCGCTAGCTGGTCCAATGCTTCGTCGGGCGTCAGGCCTCTATAGTCCTTCCAGAAGCGGGCAAGATACCGGCGTCCCTCCTGATCGGCGAAACGCTGGAGATAGGCTTCGCGGTTCGGGTCGTCCGGATCGGATAACAGCTTTTCGACTTCCACTCCGCTTTGCGCGGTGTAGTGGAGCACGATGTCCCGCATGATCCGGACAAAGGAATTGTTGATCGAATGACCGAAAGCCTCGGTGACGGTCGGGTTCTCGTGGTCTTCCCATTTCTCGAAGTTCGCAAATACGTGTTCCCCGCCACCGGTGAAGAATTGACTTGGACTGCCCGAATAGCGGCGATGCATCGCCGCATCGATCATCGGCTGCAGGCTACGATCGCCTGCTTTTGCGAGGTAGCCCGCCGCCCACGCGGTGATCGGATCGTCTTTGGCTCTGGCCGCTAGAGAAACGAGGTCTCGCGCCGCTAGCGAGGCTAGATTGCGGCGCAGATCGGCAACTATGTCGAGATAGGTGACGAGGGTGCGCAATTTTGCTGTGGAGCCCAGGATCAGCTTTGCCCCTGAGTTGATGTCGAATGGGGTGTTCAGGCTGTCAGCGCTGATCCGCAGATAATTCCGGTCGGCTCCGCGCTCGTAGAGCACGACGCTCCAGTTGATCCGCGCGGGGTCTTGGGCTCCGAGCAGATTGTGCCCTACGAGCCCGAGCGATTTGACGTAATTCCGGTCACCGAGCCGCGTCAGCACATCGGTGACTCGCCGCTGGCCGGTCGGGTCGATTGTCCCGTACGCGGTCAGGTCGATCCGGTCGAGGGTGTAGAGGTCCGGGACATGGAGCATCGAGACAAGCTCGGCTCGCAGCCGGTCGGTCGCCTTGTTGGCGGCGAAGGCCGCCGATTGCGGTGCAGGCAACTCGTCCCGGACGCGCAGCGTGGCGGCAAGTGCCGCATCGCGCAGCGCCGGATTGATGATCCCCGCCCCGGCCATCAGCCGAAGATAGCTGTCGGTCAAAGCCGAGAGGGCCGCGCCACCGCCCCCGAGGTAATAGGATGGCCGGCGGCCGGCGAGCAGGAGGGCCAGCAATTGCCGATAAACCTCACCTTTGCGCCTGAGCAGGACCGGGGTATCGCCAGGACTGGCGAGCAACCGGTTCGCCTCGGCCAGGTCGGTGCCGTACCAGACCCACAGAGCCTCGGGCAAGCCGATGATCTCGCCATAGCCGGGGCGCGACGACAATGGTGTGGAATTGAGGTATGCCGCAACGATCTCGCGTCGTGCTGCCGTCGTGTCCGGACCGTAGCGGTAGGCGCGCGCCGAGGCGGTGAGCATCTGGCGAAACTTCCCCCGGATGCTCGGGGTCCGCCCGCCCGCCGAATGACGAAACTTCTCTATTTGGGTGGCGAGGGTGCTCGCTCCGCCTTCTCGGAAACGCCGGTCGAGGACGCTGCCGATCCGTCCGACGACGGCGAGCATAAACCGGCCCCAATCGATGGCGGGATTGCGCCGCCGGTTTCGCAGATCGAGAACATCATGGTCCTCAATGAACAAAAGGCTGGCAACCACGAGCGGCGGGATAGACGCGAAATCCGGGTAGGCCCGCTCTGGGTAGCTCGCCTGATACACAGGGTCGCCGCCGCCGTCATATAGTTTCAGCCCGGCGCGTGTCTTCTCACCGTAGACCGTATACCCGCCCTGGTCGACAAACTGCTCGAGCGCCTGCGACCACCGCGCTTGCGCCGCGACGGAGTACTGGTGTGCGTGTAGGGCTTCGATGAAGGACGGCAATTGCGCATAACCGAGGCGCTTGTCATAGGGCCCTGATTTCGGAAAGCGGATATCGTCGCTTCGGCCCGGCTTCGTTGCGAACTTCATCTCTGCGGTCCAGCGCGACAGCAAGCGGGACTGCAAGTATGAGGTACGGGCCTCTGTCGCGGCGCCCCAGGCCAGCAGAAAGCACGAGCTGAGCGCCGCGGCCCAGCGCAGCATAGCAATGGTACGGAGCAGCCAGCGGCCCGACCGGCCCGGGTCGCGTTGTCGGTGCCGACCGATCGGGAGCAGACGTTCCCAGACCGCATCGACCATCACCGCCGCTCCCATGCTCACGACTGCAGCAGTGACAAACGCCGGAATGTGCGGAAGTGATCCTTAACCTTGTCGGGCAGGCAAAGAGC
>JAFASL010000790.1 GCA_019244535.1 Alphaproteobacteria bacterium | reverse complement strand
GCCGCGACCGCCTCCGGCGCCAGCCCCGCCTGGGCGAGTGCGGATCGCGCGAGATCCGCGACCTCCTCGGCGGTACAGCCGCGCTCGCACCCGATGCCGAGCACCAGCAGCGGCGGGTGGAATACCAAGGCATCGGTTGCCGCTCCCGCCCGCCGGTCCGTTACGATCACCCGCTGGTTGCCATGCTCCGTCCAGCGAATGTCCCCGCCATGCAACCAACCAGCGCAACCCGTCTCGTCGGTCAGCGAAACCGGCTCGCCGCGGAGCAGCGCCGCCACGACTGGCTTCACCCTGTCCTGATCCGCGATATGCCAGCCGGGCGGCGGTTCGTCGAGCGCGATGTCGAGATGGACATCTCCGGCAGTGGTTATCGCTGCGGTTCCGCCGGTAAGTTCTGCAATGCGGCGGGCCAGCGCATTGGCGCCGTGATGTCCGCCGATCAGCGGCACCGCAACCGACCCGTCCTCCGCCACCGCAACGACCGCCGGCTCCTCCCGCTTTGCCGCGAGGAGCGTCGCCACCGAACGGATCAGGATACCGCTGGCGCAAAGGCCGACAATTGGCCGGCCGGCTTCGAACAACCGAGCGATATGAGACGCCACGCGATCATAGCTCTCGTCCCAATCGCCGGGATGAGCCTTTGGTCCATGTAGCCGGGCGCCGGGCAGCGCCGCCCGCAATCTGCAGCCGAGCGCGGCACTGGCGGGGCCAAGCGCGATGATGGCAATGTCCTCGGGCAGTAACCCCTTCATTATCCGAAAAATTCCGCCAAGCTTAATGCATCCATCGCCTGTCGCGAGTTAACCGCGATACCTGCAATTTGTCGATTGTCTGAGAAAATTATCTGCTAAAGTCTGCGCAGGGGACGCTGGGGGGTTGACCCATGCGATGGTTTTTTTGCGTCTGTTTTATCGCGACGCTTTCTGGGCTCGTTCCCGGCTCCGCGCAAGATGTCACGCAGGCCGATGCCCTCCCGCCTGTTGAAGCGAGCGCCCCTCTGTCGTCGGGCTGGACGCCGCCGGGCCGCGTCGGACGGGTGAGCCTGGCCTCCGGGAATGTCGATTTCAGACTCTCGAGCGAGACCGCCTGGGCCGATGTCGAGCTGAACCAGCCGATCTTCACCGGCGAAGCGCTGCGCACGGACCCGCGAGCCCGTACCGAAATTCGTATCGGCGCCCAAAGGATCGACCTCTCCAACGGCAGCGAGATCGAAATTGCCAGTCTGCGCGACGGGACGACTCGCCTCCTCCTTGTTCGTGGGCGTATCGGCCTGCAGCTGCGTAATTCTGGCGAAAATGAAACGGTCGAGATTGCCGTTCCGCAGGGCACCCTCTCTATGGGTGCCGGCACTTACGACATAGACGTGGACGCAGAGGAGCACCCGTTGCGCGTCGCCGTTTTTGATGGAAAGGCCCATCTCAGCGCGGCAGGCGGCGACATAGCCATCGGGAGCGGTCAAACCGCGGTGATCGGCTCTTCCGGTCCCACCGATGCCGTCCATACCGAGCAAGCCAGCGCGGACGAATTTGTCGCGTGGTGTCGTGACCGCGATGCCGACGAGACCCGTCTCGCCGCCCCTTACTTTATTTCGCGGGATATGACCGGTTATGAAGAACTTGATTCCGCCGGCACATGGAAGATCAATGCGCAATACGGGCCGGTCTGGTTTCCGACCCAGTCGGTGGAGTGGGCGCCCTACCGTTTCGGGCATTGGAAATGGATTACGCCCTGGGGCTGGACCTGGCTGGACGACCGGCCCTGGGGCTTCGCGACATCGCATTATGGCCGCTGGGCGCTCATAGACGAGCATTGGGCGTGGGTCCCCGGAAATTATGTCGAGCACCCGCTCTACGCGCCGGCAGTGGTCGCGTTTCTCGGCACACCGGGCATCGGGCTGAGCTCGGAGGAGGGGGCGACAGTCGCATGGTTTCCCCTCGCTCCGGGAGAAGCGTTTTGGCCAAGCTATACGCGAGATCTGGATTACATTCGCAACCTGAATGTCGAGACTGTTCACGATGTCACCTCGCTTGCTATGCAAGCGGACGGCGAACCGCCTTTGGAAATCTTTAACGAAGACTTCGCTAACCGATTGTTCACGACTGCGGTGCCGCGCTCTGTCTTTGTCAATGGACGCCCTGTCGCGGCCGCCCGGCTGATTTTACCCGAGCGGCGCTTGCAGAACGCGCCTGTGCTGATGGCATCGCCACAGATCGCCCCTGCTTCGCTACAGCGGATCGCTCGTGCGTCGGCGCCGCTTCCGCCGATCACCCGAGTGGGCACACCGCTCTCTCGAAAAGGCGAGAGCAAACTTGTTCGGGTCGCCTCGGTGCCGTCGCGCAGCCGAGCGCCGTCGGTTATTCTGCGCGGCGCCCATCTGCGCGCCCCCTCTTACGCCGGTCAGCCCCATGGCCGCCAAGTGATCGTGCTCCGCGTTGCCCATTCTCGGGGCGGCCCCGGCAAAAAAGGATAAGGTTGCACGTACGACCGCAGATGCGACAGCAATGATCGATTACCGCAGCGACAACACCGGACGCGCCGCGCCCGAGATCCTCGACGCGCTGGTTCGGGCCAATCGTGACACTGCGCTGGGCTATGGCGCCGACGAGTGGACGGCAGACCTGCAGCGGCGCTTTTCCGACTTGTTCGAGACCGCGGTGCGGGTTTTTCCGGTCGCCACTGGAACCGCCGCCAATGCATTGGCGCTTGCCTCGCTCGGCCCCTCCTGGGGCATCGTCTACTGCAGCGAGCTCGCCCATATCAATACCGCGGAGGCGAATGCCGCGGGGTTCTTCGGCGGCGGCATCAAGCTGGCCGCCATTGGCGGGAAGCACGGCAAAATCGATGCGGCCCTCCTGGCTGAAGGGTTGGCCGGGATCGCGCCGGGCCAGCTCCACAAGGGCCAGCCGACTGCCGTCAGCCTGACCCAGGCGACGGATCTCGGCGCGGTCTACAGCATCGACGAGATCGGAAATGTGGCTGAAACGGCCAAGCGGCGCGGCCTCAGACTTCACATGGACGGAGCCCGCTTCGCCAATGCCGTGGCGCGTCTCGGATGCACTCCCGCGGACGCGACTTGGCGTTCCGGGGTCGACATCATGTCGTTTGGGGCCACCAAAAACGGCGGCGCGTTGTGCGACGCGATCGTCGTCTTTTCGCCCGAGCTCACGGACGGTCTTGCGGTGCAGCTGCGACGCGCCGGCCAGGTCTGGTCCAAGATGCGCTTCGCTTCGGCGCAGCTGATTGCCTATATCGAGAATGGCCTTTGGCTCGAAATGGCGCGGGCGTCGAATGGAATTGCGGCTCGCATCGCAGCGGGACTGCGCGATATTCCCGCGGCACGGCTCTTGGCCCCGATCGAGGCGAACGAGATCTTTCTCGAATTGCCCGACGGTGCGATGGATGGATTGGAACGGGACGGGTTCCAGTTTTACCGCCGAAGCCGAACTCTAGCCCGCTTCGTTTGCCGGTTCGACACGACCGAAGCCGAAGCGGACGCGCTGATCGCCGCGCTCCGGCGAAATTTGGGCACCGTCCCGCGCGCCGCCGAATAAGCGTCCTCCGCAGGCCGATCCGCATCGCTGAGAGCGAGTTGCGCGCTCGGCCCGGACGCGTCAACTTACCGGGCGAGGTGCTGCCCGGTTGCGGCGGGGTGAAAGCCCGGCCGGGCGGCCCGATTGGCCGACAAGGATACCCGCACGATGCGCTATGTGAGACGGGTGCTGCAACCGGGCGAAACGATCGTCTATACGACACGGTTGCACCCGGTGATCTATTGGCGCGCCGTCCTGCTGCTGATCATCGCAATCATCTTGGCCGCGTGGGCCTGGAAAACCGTCGACAACAGCAGCCTCGCGCTCGCGCTGTGGATTGCCGCTGCGATATTTGCATTGCTGACGCTGTCATCGGCTCTGCGCGCCTTCATCCGGCGCGCATCTACTGAATTGGCCGTCACCGATCAGCGCGTCATCTACAAGACCGGTCTGCTCGGGCGTCACACCCTCGAGATGGCCCGAGCCAAGGTCGAAAGCGTTACTGTCGACCAAACCCTTTCCGGACGAATGTCCGGTTATGGAACAGTTACGGTTCGCGGCGTGGGCAGCGCTTTCGAGCCGATCCGCAACATCGCTGATCCACTGACGTTCCGAAATTATCTCACGGTCGGCTGATCGGGCGCCGCTCAGGCGCGGACGGGCACGCCCTTCTGTTCGAAAAGCTGCTGCAACTCGCCGGTTTCGAACATTTCGCGGATGATGTCGCAACCGCCGACAAACTCGCCTTTGACATAGAGCTGCGGGATCGTCGGCCAGTTTGAGAATTCCTTGATCCCCTGGCGAATCCCCGGATCGGACAGCACGTCCACGCCCTTGAATTTGACCCCGAGGTGGCTGAGGATCTGGACAACCGCAGCGGAAAAGCCGCATTGCGGAAAGACGGGCGATCCCTTCATGAACAGCACGACGGGACTCTCGGAGATGTTCTGGCTGATACGCTGTTGAACCGTGTCGTCCATTTTCCTGATCCTCGGGTTTTCGGGATGGATTTCCCGTCATTAAATTGCGGCGCTCAGTCTTCGGGCGCCCCGGTTTGCAGGGCGAGCGCATGGAGCTCGTTGCCCATCCGGCCGCGCAACGCCTGGTACACCATCTGGTGCTGCTGCACGCGCGTCTTGCCGCGAAACGCGCCGGAAACGACATGTGCGGCATAGTGGTCGCCGTCGCCGCGCAGGTCTTCAATGGAAACCTGGGCGTCGGGCAAGCTTTCCTTGATCAGCCGCTCGATCATCGCAGCGTCCATCGCCATCCGCCGGTTCCCTCTGCTCAGCTCTGCGCCATATAGCCCGGCAACCAAGCCTCGTTGGCGGCCCTCAGTGCGTCAACGGATATGGCACCACCGCCGGGGAGTGTCAACGAACCCCCGCCGACCAAGCCAATAACGCGGGCCGGAACCCCTGCCACGCTCGCTGACTTTAGGAATGCCCGAGGATCCGAGGTTTCGACCAGGTATCGGGCCTGATCTTCTCCGAAGAAGTAGGCGTGCATCGGCAGTTCGGTGGGGAAGGGGTCGAGCGTTATCCCGCGCATGCCCGCCATCGCCATCTCGGCGAGCCCGACGAGCAGCCCGCCATCCGATAGATCATGACATGCCGCAACATGACCGTTCCGGATCATCGCGCGCACGAAGTCGCCGTTGCGCCGCTCGGCGGCGAGATCGACTGGCGGCGGTGGCCCCGCCTCGTTTCCTTCGATTTCGCGGAGATAGAGAGACGCTCCGATATGGCCGGTTGTATCCCCGACCATGATTACCGCGTTTCCGTCCCGCTTCAGCGCAAGATCGACTACCCGGTTCGCATCCGCGATCAGCCCGACGCCACCGATTACCGGCGTCGGCAGGATCGCCCGGCCGCTCGTCTCGTTATATAGAGACACGTTGCCCGAGACGACGGGGTAGTCGAGCGCAAGACAAGCCTGGCGCACACCTTCGATAGCGCCGACAAACTGGCCCATGATCTCGGGCCGTTCAGGGTTGCCGAAATTCATGTTGTCGGTAATCGCCAACGGCTCGGCGCCGACTGCGGTCAGGTTGCGCCAGCTCTCGGCGACGGCCTGCGCGCCGCCGCGCACCGGGTCGGCGCGGCAGTAGCGGGGTGTGCAGTCGGTCGCCAGCGCCAGTGACTTGCGGCTCGGCGCAACCCGCACCACAGCAGCATCGCCACCCGGCCGCAGGACCGTATTGCCCATCACGAGGTGATCATACTGCTCCCAGATCCACCGCTTCGAGGCGAGCGCGGGTGTGGCGAGGAGCCGCCGCAGGCATTCGAGGGGGTCGCGGTCGCGAAGCGTTGCGGGGTCGATCTCAAGTTCGGGGTCGCGGCGGGTCCAGGCCCGCCGATAGACCGGCGCCTCGCCGACCAGCGGACCGACCGGGATTTCCGCTGCGACATTTCCATTCATCCGCAATACCAGCCGCCCGGTCTCGGTCACCTGGCCAATAACCGCGAAATCGAGCTCCCATCTTTCGAAGATCCGCCGGGCCGCCTGCTCGCTGCCCGGGCGCAGGATCATCAGCATGCGCTCCTGGCTCTCACTCAGCATGATCTCGTAGGCGGCCATGCCCCCCTCGCGAACCGGCACCCGGTCGAGATCGAGCTCGATACCGAGCCCGCCCTTGCCGGCCATCTCGACCGAGGACGAAGTCAACCCGGCCGCACCCATGTCCTGGATCGCGACGATCGCGTCCTCTCCCATCAGCTCGAGGCATGCCTCGATCAGCAATTTCTCGGTGGACGGCGTGTCGACAAACACAAAAGGCCGCTTCTCGCCCGCGTCAGCGCCGAACTCGGCCGAGGCCATCGTCGCGCCGTGAATCCCGTCGCGTCCGGTCTTGGCGCCGACATAGACGACGAGGTTCCCTGGTCCCGCTGCCGCCGAATAGAAGATCCGGTCGGCGCGCCCGATGCCGACGCACATTGCATTGACCAGGATATTGCCGTCATAGGACGGGTGAAACTCGCACTCGCCGCCAACCGTCGGAACCCCGACGCAATTACCGTAGCCGCCGATCCCGCTGACAACACCAGATACGAGATGGCGGGTGCGCGGATGGTCCGGGCTGCCGAAGCGCAGTGAATCGAGGATCGCGATCGGC
>JAFASL010000783.1 GCA_019244535.1 Alphaproteobacteria bacterium | reverse complement strand
GCTAAACTGATCGATGTTCACTCCGACGGGCGTGCCATGCTGTTGATGAACGATGTGATCCGCGCGATCTATCGCGACCCGTCCGGCGAGCCGCGCCACCTTGCGCCGGAGCGCGTCGATCGCTTGACCATCAACCTCGGTCACATCTGTCACACCGTTGCCGCCGGTCACCGGCTCGAGGTCCACCTGACCAGCAGCAACTTCCCGCGCCGTGCCCGCAACACCAACAGCGGCCATCCAATACTGGCAAACGACAGCGACGCTGAAATCCGGGTAGCGACGAATGTTGTCCACCACGGCGAGCGGACGCCCTCGTTCATGGAGCTTGGAGTGGCACGCTGAGTTTTCTCGGAACACGTTACTCAATACGCCCGCGGGTCTCTGTCAGCTGGGCTCGCGGAGATTTCGTGCGAAACGTAACGTCAACGCGCAGGCGCCGCCATTACCCAGAACCCGTTCGCGCCTAACAGGCTGTAAATCCGGCCCGAGACGGTTATCAGCAGTGCCGTTGGCGCACCAATGGCGACGGTTCCTACAGCGTCAGTGCGGTTGCTTCCGGGTGACGAGGCACGCGTTGCGCAACAAGGCGCATGCGCCGGTCCGTCGCAATCACCCGTTCATTCTGCCCATGTCGGGCAGGAAGTTGAAGTTCATTACCGGTGGCACCCGCTCTATGGGCGCCGGGTCCGGCGACACTACAGCGAACAGCGCGCTGCCGGGCAGGTGGTTTTCGTTGAGGCAGTGCCCGGCGTGGTTACAGCAATCGCCGCATGGATGCTGGACCCTGTCGCCTGCGCCGGTATGGCAACGGTCGGCGCGCCGCGTGTAACAGTATCGGCGCTGCTCGAACTTCATCATCTGCTCATCGAGCGCGGTTTCAGACAAAGCTCCCGGGACCATCACATTGACGTCCAGGGGGAGCAATATGCGGAAACAGCCCGCGCCGGTCCAATCGTCTACGGTCCCGCGCCAACTCGGCATGACGCTCGATTCGGTCAGGCTGCGAGGCATGAGCCCCTCCGAACGCAGCACCGTGCTCGTTCGAATGGCCAGTCTGTTGTTGGAGGCCGCCGGCGTCGCAGCGGGGGAGAAAGAGGATGACGAGCACTGAGCTGCCCGCTGCGGTGCTGATGCGCAAGGCGGTGGTTTATATTCGGCAGTCCACCCAAGCGCAGGTCCAGAGCAATCTGGAGAGCCGGCGACGCCAATACGAGCTCGTCGATGTTGCGCGGCAACGCGGCTTCCGGGAGATCGAAGTGATCGATGACGACCTCGGCCGTTCCGCCAGCGGCTTGGTGGCACGGCCCGGTTTCGAACGGCTGGTTGCGGGGCTCTGTGGCGGAGAAGTCGGCGCAGTGCTGTGCTTCGACGCGTCCCGCCTCGCGCGGAATGGACGCGACTGGCACCATCTGCTGGAGCTGTGCGGCTTGGTGCAGGCTCGCGTGATCGACCTCGACGGTGTTTACGACCCCTGTCGGCCGAACGATCGGCTGCTGCTCGGCATGAAGGGCAGCATCAGCGAGTTCGAGCTCGGCGTACTGCGCGCCCGCATGCACGACGCGGCTCGCGCCAAGGCACGGCGTGGCGAGCTGCGGATCAGTGTGCCGATCGGCTACATCTGGCATCGCGAGGTTGGGCTCGGTCTTGATCCCGATCGACGAATCCAGGAAGCCATCCGCCTGATCTTCTCCCGGTTTCGCGAGCTCGGCAGCGCGCGGCAAGTGCTGCTGTCAATGGCCAGGGATCAGATCCACTTTCCGCGACCTTCGGACGGCAAAAAGCTGGTCGCCTTCGAATGGCTGCCGATCCGCTATCGCAATGTCATCTCCGTGCTCAAGAACCCGTTCTATGCAGGCGCCTATGCCTACGGCAAAAGCGAGCAGCGCACAGCTATCATCGAGGGACGTCTGCGCAAGACCTACGGTCACGGCAAACCGCTTGAGGCCTGCGAGGTTCTGCTGAAGGATCACCATGATGGCTACATCGATTGGGCGGAGTTCGAACGCAATCAACGACAGCTGGCCGCCAACGCTTACGGCAGGATCGGTGGCGTCAAGTCGGGTCGCGGCGGACGGGCGCTGCTTCCCGGGCTGCTGACATGCGGGCGTTGCGGTCGACGGCTGTCGGTCGTCTACGTGGGCCGGGGGCAATCCCGTCCAGTCTATAGATGCGACCGACCCAACCTGATGCTGGGGCTGCGACGATGCTTGACCTTCGGCGGTCCTCGCATCGATGCGGCGCTCGCCGAGGAAATCCTTCGCGCCGTGGAGCCCCTGGCGGTCGAGGCAGCGCTCGAAGCTGAGCGGAGGCAGATGCAGAACCAGGCTGAACGACAACGCATTGCGGAGCTGGAGTTACAGCAGGCGCGCTACGAGGCCGCGCTCGCCGAGCGGCGCTATGCTGCTTGCGATCCCGACAACCGACTGATTGCCGCCCAGCTCGAGAACAGCTGGGAAGCGGCGCTCCGGCGAGTATCGGCGTGCGAGACGCGGCTGCGGGAGATGCAGATCCCGGACGCCACCGCTGTTTCGCCGGACTTCGCCGGCTTGGCGCATGATCTCGAAGCCGCATGGAACGCGCCCGCGGTGACCATGCGCACGCGCCAGCGACTTCTGCGTGCTCTGGTCATCGACATCATTGCCGATGTCGATGAGGCGACACGCGAGGTCGTCCTGACAATCCATTGGCGCGGTGGCCAGCACTCGCAATTGCGGGTCCGAAAGCCGAAGTCCGGCGAGCACGGCTGCCGGACGCCCGATAACGCCCTCGCCGTGATGCGGACCATGGCGACCCGATGGGCGGACGAGGATATTGCCGCCTCGCTAAACCGGATGGGAATGCCGACGGGTCAGGGGAAGACCTGGACCGCGCACCGTGTCAGTTCGGTGCGCAGAGTGAATGGCATCCACGCTTACCGTTCGGCCGAGAAGACTGGCGAATGGCTGACAATGTCAGAGGCTGCCAGCAAACTCGGCGTCACCAACCACAAGATACGCCGCTTGATTAAGGATCGTATCCTCGCGGCCGAGCAGGTGGTGCCCGGGGCTCCGTACCAGATCCGCGCCGGCGATCTGGAGGACGAGCGGGTCACTGCTGCGCTCGGACGAAAAGGTCGCCCGTATCGCACCCAGCCCGAAAATCAGATTTCAATGTTTCCAGAGGCTTGAAGAAGGGGGGCA
>JAFASL010000766.1 GCA_019244535.1 Alphaproteobacteria bacterium | reverse complement strand
GCGCTCATCGAATCGGGAAGAAGGTCGAGGGCACCTTCTTTTGTACCCAGGTGTATGTGGCTGCGTCGCGCAGCGCCACGCGTGCCCGGTAAATGCCGTCGCCATTCGGTAGCTGAGAGATCCGTAGGACCCTCGCGCCCGGTGGATCAAGTCCATTTGGCCGATGGTGATAGCCCACCGCTTCGCCGCGGCGATTGATCTCGCCGGATTCGATATGGACCAGATTGATCGGCGGTTCGGTGTTTGTCCATTTACACGAAAGCGCCGGGGCTTCGAGGCCACACGAGAGGACCGGGCCCGTGACCCAAAGCAGGACGAGAGCGAGAAGCCCGGCCCGCAGCGATAAGGTCACCACTCTCGCGGTGGTCCGGGAGTTTAGGTGTCCTCGGGCTCGGCCACCGCCGCCGACCACGGCGACATGACGTCGGAAATGCCGGGATTGGACGAAGCCTCGCGCATGACGAGGTTCGGGCATGCAAAACGGCTTGGAAAGGCCGTGTGCTCCACGACAGCAGCGCCCGGGCGCCTTGACAATTGCTCGATGATTTCGGGGGGTAGCCGACGATCGATGGCAAAGCGCTCGCCGCCGTTGACATCGATCCGCGGGTGGTGCGCCGCAGCTTCGGGATCCATGCCGAAATCGACGATAAAGCTCGCCATTTGCAAAACCGCCCCGAGAATTCGCCGTCCTCCGGAAGCGCCGACGCCGAACCACGGCCGGCCGCCGCGCGCCACCACGACCGGGCACATATTGGTCAGCGCACGCTTGCCCGGCGCGATCGAGTTCGGCTGGCCTGGGCGGGGGTCGAACCACATCACGCCATTGTTCATCAAAATGCCGGTGCCGGGCAGCACATAGCGGCTGCCGAACGAGGATAAGAGCGTGGTCGTCAACGCGGCGATGCCGCCCCTCCGATCGATCGCGGTGATATGCGTGGTGGAGGTGCGCGAACCGCTTTCGACATCCCCCATGTTGTGCAAGCGGTCGGCGTAAGCCTCCTGAAGGGCGTCGACGAGCGTCTCGAAATAGCGGGCATCCGGTGCCTCGGGGAATTTTCGCTGCTCCAGGCTGAGGAGAATGCCCGCAAGTGTGGGTCCGGCTGTCATCCCCGGCGTCGTTTGGAATATCGCGCCGCGATAGGGCACTTCGAGCGCCGGCACGACGCGCGCGCGACAGTCGGCCAGATCCTCGGGCGAGAGGACACCGGCGCC
The DNA here is from genome assembly GCA_019244535.1 of Alphaproteobacteria bacterium. Lineage (GTDB taxonomy): Bacteria > Pseudomonadota > Alphaproteobacteria > ATCC43930 > CGMCC-115725 > AP-15. Next base: position 23,025 of record JAFASL010000766.1, on the reverse strand, counting down.
TGCCCGAGTGTCGGTGACGATCGAGCGCGCGATATCACCCTCGTAGAAATCCACGGGGCCTGTTTCAGCCAGCCGCTCCAGGGTTTCGGCAAGGCGACCGAGCGGCAGGCTCATGCTGTCGCTGTCGGGTGGGCAGACCGGTGGCAGGCCGTCCGGCAGCCAGACCCGCCGGCTCTCCTCGTACCGGCGCAGATCGGCCGCGGCGGCGGCGACCTTCAGCGTCGTGAACCAGTCCACCGGCAATCCGGCGCGAGCCAGCGCGACCGCCGGTTTGACCAACTCGCGCCACGGCAGGCGTCCGAAGCGCTCGATCGCCAAAGCACAGCCGCGGACCGCGCTCGGGATCGCGAAAGAGAGCGGCCCGTGCATGTTGTGATCGCCGACCACCTGCGGCCAGGTGAACAGCTCGGTTCTCATTTCCCCAGTCAGCGGGAAAGCGGCGGGGTCGAGGCCGTGCGGTGCAACCGGACCGAAATCGACGACCTCCGCTCGCGCGGCGCCCGGCTGGTGCACCACCATGAAGCCAATCCCGCCAAGCCCGCTGTTCCACGGCTCGACTGCTGCAAGAGCAAAGGCGGTGGCGACGACCGCGTCAACGGCACTGCCGCCCGCCTTCAGCACGTCGGCGCCGACGCGCGCCGCGGTTCCGCTTTGCGACGCGACTACACCGCCCCGGGATGCGGCGCCGGGTTTGCGGACGTCCCAATTCTGCGTGAGATGCATGGCGTGGCGATCAGGTGACGGTGATTGAGTCGACGCGGTTGGGGTAAAAGGCGTAGTACCTTGCCAGCCCCGAAACTTCATCATAGGGCGCGGGGTAAGCCCACACCGCGTTCTCCGACCTTCGCGATGAGCCCGTCTCTCCAGCCTCGATGGTCCAATAGGAGGCCTCGCCCTTAAAGGGACAGCGGGTATGGTGTCCGGTCAGGTGCAGCAACTCCATCCGTACGTCTTTTTCCGGCAAGTAGTAGACCGGATCATGACCGGTCTCCTCGACGCGGAGGGCGGCGCTGCTCTCGGCGATGGTCACTCCGCCGAACACGACCCTGATTCGGCCGCTTTCTGGCAACAGCTCGACGCGATGGTCGGGACGGCTCACAAAACCCGGGGCTGGGTTCGGCATCTCAATTCTTCCGGTGGTGATCAGGGCCGGCGCTTTGTGGAAGTCGGTGTCGGACCATAAGCCTGGAACGAGGCTTCGCAGCTGGCGCGCAATTCGGCATCGGTGATCGTGCCGCACTCTTGCTGCATGCGTTTGGCCCGGAAGGCAGGGTTGCTGCGTAGCGTCTGCTCATAGAGCTGGCTTTCGCGGACATTTGCTGCCGCACCTGGATCTGGTGGCGTCTGCTGCGCCAAAACCGCGCCGCTGGCGGCGAGCAGCAGCGCAGCAGCGAGGGCCCACGAGAAGTAGCTGGGCATTACCCATTCCTTCGATAGCGATCACGATGGGGCATCATGCCGCGAGATCGCACGCTGCTCAATCGACCATCGTCAGTCCGCCGCTGACGCTCAGCACCTGACCTGTGATGTAATCCGACCGGGGGCTGAGGAAGAAAAGCACGGCCTGGGCGATTTCGATCGGTTGAGCGATCCGGCGGAACGGGATCGCGCGGGTCAACGTCTCCTTCATTCGCTCCGGCTGGCGCTGGAACAGCGGCGTGTCGGTCGGCCCGGGACAAACGCAGTTGACGTTGATCCGATAGCGCGCGAGCTCGCGCGCCAGCGACTTCGTGAAGGCAATCAGCCCGCCCTTCGCCGCGGCATAGACGGTCTCGCCCATGCTGCCGACACGGCCGGCATCGCTCGAGATGTTGACGATCTTGCCGGCGCGCGCAGCAACCATCGGTTCCAGCACGCTCCGGGTCAGGCGAACGGCGCCCATCAGGTTGATCGCGACGACGCGATCCCACATCTCCGGCGGGTTTTCCAGAAACGGTTGGATCTGATCCCAACCGGCGCCGTTGACCAGACCTTCGATGCGATCACAACGCTGCAGAACCGCGGTCGCAAAGCCCGCGATCGAGCGCGGGTCGGTCAGATCGAGCGGCAGGAACTCGACCGCCAGGTTTTCCGCCGAGGCTTGCGCAGCAGTATGCCGCCCGCCCGCCTCATCGACATCTCCGATAAAAATTCTTGCTCCTTCACGCGCCAGCAAAAAAGCGGTGGCTCTTCCAATGCCGGAGGCCCCACCGGTAACGATGACGCTCTGACCCTGTATCTCCACGGCTTTTCTCGCTGCTGCCGTCACGCGGATGAGGTGGTTCCAGCCTCAACGTGCCGCGACCAATGCCGACGCGCCTTGAATGTCGATCGCTTCTTTTGCGCGAAGCGCATCGATGATGACCCGGGGCAACCGATGGGCCGGCAAATCAAGCGGGCGCGCAACGGTTGTGCTCCCCCGCCACACCACGTAGTCGCTGCCTATTTCGTCGAACCCGAAATGGCGGAACGCATGCGGCAGGCTCGGCAGGTGGTCTCCATAAAAAGCAAGGACCCCCTCGCCATGGCGGCGCTGCAGACCGGTCAGCAGGATTTGCAGCATTTCGTCCGATCGACCCAGGCCGTCGAGATAGCGCAGCAGCTCGCCGCCTTGCGGCAGTCCGGCCACGTCGAAATTGCGCCGCAGCTTGGGATTTATCGGCGGCCCTGCTGCACGCCACGGCCCGTGATTACCCATCGTGATCGCAAAGATGAAGACCCGCGGGCCTTCGATATCGAGGACCTTTAGCACGTGCTCCGCGAGTTCCGGGTCCGAATAATACGGAGGCCGCCGCGACCCGCCCAAGGTCTCGATGCCGAGAAACGTCTCGAAGCCCAGTGCCGGAAGCGTGAGGTCACGCCGAAAAAAGCTGCGATCGAACGGATGCAAGCAGACGGTGCGATAGCCTTGGGCGCGCAAGTGCCAAACGAGCGAGGCAATGGGAACGCGCGCAAAGGCATGGTACGGATTGAAGCGGTCGTAGCCGAGTTCGCTTTCCGGGATCCCGGTGAGCACGGCGAATTCCGCCCGCATCGTATTCGCGCCCCAGCCCGGAACTTCGAGCCGGCCGAAGGTCCCGCCGTTTCCGCAACAAGCGTCGAAGCCTGACAACAGCGCCTGAGGCACGGTGGGCGACAGGCGACGGGCATCGAAGAACGATTCGCATTGAACGACAATGAGAGGAACCGGCGCCTGTGCGCGGCGGAGGGCAGGTGCAGGCGCAGGCCGGGGCACATGGCGGGCGCGTCGCGTCGCGCGCTCGGCCCTTGCGATCACGCCATAGGTCAGCACCATCGCAAAGGGACCCAGTGTTGCCGCATCTCGAAACGGCTCACCGGTAGCGCGGAATTCCTTCAGCAATTCGGCGGCGGCACTCAGGATCGGCTCGCGCGAGATCAGCCAGATACCCGCTGCAAGCAGCCCGCCGCAGAAGAAAACCAACAGTGGGTTGGGTTTCCACAATTCAGGCTCGAATGACAGCAAGGCGATGCTGAGGCCAATCGCGGCGACGGCACCGCCGATGACCAGCGTCGGCCCGGCAAAGGGCAAATAGAGCTGCGGGTGAGTAAAAACATGGCGCAGCTCCGACATTTCGGAAAAGACGACCGGCTCGCGCAGAACCTCGCGCTTGGTGCGATCGGCGAGCGCGAATCCTGCCCCGAGGGAAAGAAGAACAACGCCAGTGAATATCGGTCTTCCCGTCGCACCTATTATCAGGCCGCCGGCCAATGCAACCGGCAGCAAGTCCAAGAAGACAGCGGCTGTGCTCACGGAGCGCGTCTTGGCTACGTGCCGAGGCAGTAACCATGCGCTAGCCGCGAGCAGGCTGCCGATCACGATATGCAGTGCTCCGCTCATCACAAAAATCAGGCCGCGTGAATTTGGAAGCGGAAGTGGCGGAGGATCGCGTCGCCTATGAACGCGGGTGCGATATCGCAGAATTGGAGCCCTACCACGAGCGGCCAGGGAAAGGCGACCCGCTTTCGACCAAGATCGATGCCGCGCTTGACGAGGCGAGCCGCGTCTTCGCCGCTGAGCAGAAACGGTGTCGGTCCGTCAAAACGGTCGGTCATCGGCGAGTCAAAGAACCCTGGGCAAACCACGGTTACGCCGACGCGGTGTCGCGCAAGGCGGGGCCGCAAGGCCTCGGCGTAGGCGCGCAGCCCGGCTTTGCTGGCGCAATAGCCTGGGCTGTAGGGGAGCCCACGATAAGCGGCTATCGACGCGACCACGGCGACGCGACCGTGTCTGCGCGCGCACAGCGCGGGCAAGAGCGGCTCGACGGTGTTGATGGCGCCGAGCAAGTTTACCCCAATTTGGCGTGCTGCGATTTCGGCGCCCTCGGAAGGGCTGTCGGGGTCCGGGCCGGCGGAAGTTCCGGCATTTGCGATCAACAGATCCACCGGATGCTGACCATCAAACCCCCGCAGCCACGATGCCGTCGCAGAGGCGTCGGTCACGTCTATGATCGCCGTGCTCACCGTTGCCCCCCTTGTTTCGCAGGCGCTGGCAGTAGCCTGGAGCCGCCGCCGATCGCGACCGATGAGCCCGAGTGTGGCGTCCGGTGTGGCGTAGGCCCTGGCAAGCGATGCACCTAGCCCGCTCGACGCGCCGGTAATAACTACGACGCCGAAGGGTGCGCGCATCCCCGAACTCCCGGACGAACCTGGCCCGCACCCGTCACGAAGGGGGTGACGCGGGAAATTTCGCAAATAGTTTGGCCGACCTGAGCATGGCCTCGTTCCATTGCTTGGCTAATAGACCCTGCAAACGGCGCGCGAGGACGAGCGAGCCCGCTCGCCAAACCTCGGCTTGGGCCAGCCGGTCGATCAGCAGTTCAGGCTTGCAAGGGAGCCGAGTAACCGGATCAAGATAACGCGGATAGAGGATAAGCGCTCCGGCTACGAGCTCCTCGAGCGTGAGCCGCCGCCCGCGGTCAATTGCGGCAAGATCGGTGGTCAGCCCCCAGCCGGCGTAGAAGGGTCGGCCGTAAACGACGACGCGCCGCTCGCGGAGCAATGCCTCGAAGCCGGCGAGCGAAGTAAGGGTGTGCAGCTCGTCGATTTCCGAGAGCAGCACCGCTGTCGAGATATTGCGGACAACAACGTCGGCGAAGCGGGTGGCGAGCTCGTCGGGAATTTTCCCTTCGCGGTGGCCGGCTTCAACATCGGGATGCGGTTTGTAGATGATGAATGCGTCGGCGTTCGCCTCGCGCACGCGGGCGAGCAGATCAAGATTACCGGTGATGCCGGCGCCGCCAAGGCGCACGGATAGATCGTCCTCGACCTGTCCCGGCACCAGAATACGCTGTTTTCCGCCGGGCCATTCGATCGGAACCGCCGACGCGCCGACGTTGTATTTGGTGATCCCGCGTGCGACTAGGCGCGTGATCAGATCGCGAGCGCGCGCGATCAACGCCGCGCCGAACTCGGTTTCGGTGAGAAGCTCTTGCAGGCCGCTGCGCACGCCTGGGTCAAAATGCATGCCGCGGCTATCGAGCACGAGAGATGCCGCTGGTATAAAATCGGCGCCGAGCCCCACGGAGCGAATAAATCCGTCCTCGACCCGGAACAGCGGGATCTGGTGCAATTTGGCAAGTTCGGCAAGCCCCGCCGGCGCGCGCGAGGCCCAAACGGCGATCCCGCCCTTACGCTGCCGCGCAACCGCGACGGCACTAGCAGTGGTGCGCCGAAAAACGGGCATTCCAGCACCTGACCGCAGGAAATCTCGCATTTGGCGGCGCTTCCAGAACGCCATTCCGACGCAAACCGTGACCTGCCGGTTGACAGCTTCGATTTTTTGCCACTCGGCGAGGATATCGAGGACCTCCTCGAAGTCGGTTGCTTGTCGATGGTAAGGATCGACGTAGCCGGTCGTGAGGAGGCAAGCACCTGCAAATACCTCTTCAATGGTCCTGCGCAGCGGTTTTTGCGGTACGCCGCCCTCGTCAGCCGTGATCCCCCAGCCCGAATAAAACGAAGCTCCAAAGCACCGGACTTTCACTCCGGCCAACAACGCCAGAAAGCCGTTTTCGCCTCCTGCGGTGTAGACAACTTCAGCGCCGGCGAGCGCCTGCCAGATATTCGCCGATCCGCTGAGGACGATGCACCGTTTCGCGGCCGAGGCTTGGAGAAAGGCGGCCGGCAAACCGAGACGACGCTCATGGCTTGGAGTGAGAATTACGGTCTCCTGCGACGTACATCCAGCCAGGGCGGCCGCAAGCATGGCGCCGAGCGTATCGGGAGAAGGCGATCTAGTGGGGCCGCCCCCGTCTCCCTCCCCTAAATCGATTAGAACATAGCCACTGCGAGGCAGCCGGGTGTTCACTTCCGACCGCCACCATGGGCCCCCCAGGCGACGCGATACCAGCTCGGCGCGCAGGCGAGCAGCCCTTGCGAGCAGCCCTGGGCTCTCCCACCCGCTGGTGGAGAGGAGCCGGTCCGGGTCTAAGATGTCCGCCGGTGAACTTGGTCCTGTAATTGCTCGTGCCGTCACGCTCAGGATCGGTCTTGCGGATCGCCCGTCCGGGGGAGCGCGCAACAGGCCTGGGCCGAACCGCAGAACGGGAACCTTGAGCGCCATAGCTCGCCGTAGCGCGTTGCTGTCATGGCGCAGGTCACCCCAACTCACGACTCCCGCAACCGGCGCGTCGGTTAAATCCGCAATTCGCCGGCGGAATACAAAATTCGTGAAGGCCGCCGTCAGTGTCTCGAAATCACGAGCCGCGACACCGGCAGCGAGCAGCCCCGAACCCGCTTGCGCCATGAACCCGCTCGGGTCTGCTCGTGGAGCTGGTGCTATCGCGGCGGCTCGATCATGTTGCCGCATACGCGCTCCGACCCAGTCTTGGTGCAAACAGACTTGCCATGATGTTGGCAACTCTTGACAATTAGCCCGGTGCTGTCCACGAAAATCACGCTGCGGCGCAGCATCGGGCGCCGACGCTGAAGGCGCGCGGTCGTCGTGCGGCAGAATGAGGGGCTGATCGGTGCACCAGATACCTGCCGCAGAAAACGGTGCGAGCGTACGGAAGAGTCGCATCTAAGATGCCGGCGACAACACCCGCGCCTCTAAAAAAATCGCAGCGCATCATTTTCGACGGCTTGAACCTGGGTTTGGCGCGGGGAACGGGCATCGCGACCTACACGCGCATGCTCACGCGCGCCGCTCACGACCTCGGCCATGAGGTTGGCGTCGTCTACAGCACCCCGTTCACACCCGCAAAAGATCCGTTGCTGCGCGAGATTGCGTTTTTCGACGAGAAGCGGCCAAGCATGTCCGGAAAACGAAAGCTGACATTGCGCCGCGCCCTGAACCACGCCATCGACCAGACGCGATACCATCTGCCGGTCAGGCCGCTAACCGTAGAGATGAGCGGCGCGGTTGTTGCGCGGCAGTTCAAGCCCACGCTCGCCGGACACGACCGGGTTTTTGTTGCGCGCAACCTGTTCACCAACGCCAAAACCTACTTTTCTCGCACCAAGGCGTTCGTCAATCTCGCCTTCGAGCCGCGCCCCGATATCCTGCACTGCACTTATCCGTTGCCGCTGAGGGTCAAATCGGCGCGCAACGTCTATACGATTCACGATCTTGTGCCGCTTCGGTTGCCTTTTACAACGGAAGACAACAAACGACAGCTGTTCCGCTTGCTGAAAAAGATCGCGCGCGAAGCCGACCATATCGTCACGGTCTCGGAAAACTCGAAGCGCGACATTATCGAACTCCTCGGCGTCGAGGAGGGACGCATATCGAATACCTACCAAACGGTCGATTTTCCGCGCGAATTGATCGAGCGGCCGATAGAAGTAGTCGCCGACCAGCTGGAAAGCCATTTTGGCCTCGGCCTGCACGAGTATCTGCTGTTTTATGGAGCGTTGGAGCCCAAAAAGAATGTTCGCCGGCTGATCGATGCCTACTTGGCGTCCGGGGTCGATGTCCCTCTCCTGCTGGTCGTTGCGGGGGGCTGGCAGAACGATGCCGAAATCAGGCTCCTCGCTCAGCACGACGAAAGCACAGGGGCACGGAGGCGCTCCGGGCGTGGCGTACACCGGCTCGATTACGTAAGCTTCGCCAGATTAGCGACATTGATTCGGGGCGCGCGGGCAGTCGTTTTCCCGTCGCTCTACGAAGGTTTCGGCCTGCCGGTCCTCGAGGCGATGGTGCTCGGTACGCCCGTCGTGGCGTCGCGCGAAGCCGCGTTGCCCGAGGTTGCTGGAGAAGCCGCACTCCTGGTCGACCCCTATGAGACCGATGAGATCGCGCGGGCGATCGCCACGATTGTCAGCGATGCCGATCTGCGCGCCGAATTGGCGCAGCGGGGGCCAGTGCAGGCCAGCAAATTTTCCATAGATCGCTACCGCGAGCGGGTCGCGAAAGTCTACGCGGCGCTGCGCTGAAACGCCGCGGTATATGCCGCATGATTAAAAAGCGTAGTGTTCTGAGGTTTCATTCGGACGAAGCCGGCGTTACAGTGGCGCTACCTGCCCGGAGCAAAACCTCGCTTCGGCAGGTGCCTCGAGTTCGGCGACCTCGGCTCATCGGCTTCTTCCAAGTTCACTCTGGTGTTCCGTATGGCAGAAATCAGACAACTGGATAGGGTCCAGCCGCTCGGCCGCGCTGCGGTGGTGGACGCGGGGGTCGCCCCTCCGCGCAGCAGGGCACGCTTCCGCCGGCTGCTTCGTCCCTTCAATGCATGGCTGTGGGGGATTGTCGGCCTGCCTACCCTGATTGCCGGCGTCTATTATTTCGCGATCGCATCGGATCTCTATCTGTCGGAAGCCAAGTTCATCGTCCGCAGCCCCAAGCAGGTGCAGCCAAGCGGCATTGGCGCGCTGCTGCAATCGACGGGGTTGAGCCGGGCGGCGGAAGACACCAGCGCCGTCCAAGATTTCATCATGTCACGCGATGCGGTCCGCAAACTGGAGCAGAACAACGATCTGCGGGTTCTGCTCAGCCGGCCTGAGGGCGACTTTGTTACACGGTTTCCGGGCATATTGTTTTGGCGCAAGGACTTCGAGGCGCTGTTTTCACGGTATGACCACTTCGTCTCCGTCGAAACCGATGCGAGCAGCGGGGTAACGGCCTTGCGCGTCAAGGCTTACCGGCCGGAAGATGCCCATGCGCTCGCCGCCGCGCTTTTGACTTACGGGGAGCAGCTCATCAATGAGCTCAACGAGCGGGCTCGTCGAGACGCCCTCGATACCGCGCGCCGCGAGGTCGACCGTGCCGAGCAGCGGATTTCGGAGATTCAGAACGAGCTCACCGCATATCGCGTCAAGCAGAAGATGCTCGACCCGAAATCAGCGTCATCCGGCGTCTTGGAGTTGATCGGCCAAATGAACGCGGCGCAGGCCAATGCCCGAACGCAGCTCGGCGAGCTCCTTAACAATTCACCGAACAGCCCGCAGATCCCGTTGGTGAAAAATCGCATCGCGGCGCTCGACAAGCTGATCGCCGAGGAGCGGTCAAAACTCAGCGGCGCGAGCGATTCGGTGGTCTCGGCGCTGACCGAGTACGAGCGGTTGAACCTGCAGCGCGAACTGGCCGAGAAGGCGCTCGCCTCGGCGTTCACATCCCTCGAGGCGGCGCGCATCGAGGCGCAGCGTCAACAGCTTTATCTGGAGACGATCGCCCAGCCGAACCTCGCGGATTATCCGCTCTACCCCAAGCGGCTCGTCTCCTTTGTGACCGTCCTCGCCACGTGCCTGCTCGCCTATGGACTTGCCTGGCTGCTCGTCGCCAACGTCCGCGAGCACTCTGCAGCCTAACCCGTCCGTTGCACCGATGCACAAGTTCTGGCGGGATTTTGCGACCCAGCGGCGTGTCGTCGGCGCCCTTCTGATCCGCGAAATTTATACGCGATTTGGGCGGCAAGGCCTTGGTTTTGGCTGGATTGTTCTCGAGCCCTTGATCTTCGCCATCCCAGTCTTGCTGGTCTGGTCGGTGGTGAGAAATCCATACGAGCACGGCATCGCGTTGATGCCGTTTCTCTGGAGCGGCTACTTACCGATCTTGTTGTTTCGTCATGTCGGCAGTCGGATGCTGTTGTTCGTGCGTGTCAATGCGGGGCTGCTTTATCATCGCCAGGTCACGATCTTTGACATTTTCCTGGCTCGCTGTCTGCTGGAGGTAATATCCAATCTAACGGCGGTTGTGGCATCATTTGCCTTGTTCTACGGGGTCGGACTGCTGGATCTACCGCGCGACTTGCCAATGTTTTACCTTGGGTATTTTTATATGATCTGGTGGGCGGCGGCAGTAGGTTTGATCGTCGGCGGTCTCAGCGAACGCACCGAATGGGCGGAAAAATTCTGGCAACCATATTCGTATCTTTACATGTTCTTTTCAGGTTTTTTGGTGTTGGCGGTATGGCTGCCGGACCAATTGCGTGGCTGGGCGCTTTTTCAGCCGTCCTTTCAGGCTTACGAGATGATCCGAGCGGGCATGTTGGGCAATGCAGTCAAGACTTACGGCGACCCTGCGTATACCGGCTGGGCTCTTTCCGTCCTGACATTCATAGGACTGCTGCTGATGCGTGACAGCCGTAAATATCTCGTGGCAGAATGATCAGCGCGATCGACGTAGTAAAGGAGTATCGCACCGAAGGACGCGTCCGTCGTGCTGTCAATGGCGTCTCGTTCAATGTCGCAAGAGGTGAAAAACTGGCATTGATCGGGCGCAACGGCGCCGGCAAATCGACATTGATCCGCTTGCTCGGCGGTGTCGAGCTTCCGACGAGCGGCACTATCGAGCAGACCATGTCCGTGTCGTGGCCGCTTGCTTTGCAGGGTGGTTTTCAGGGCAGTTTGACTGGAAACGATAATATGCGGTTTATAGCGCGGATCTACAATAAATCGTTTGATGACATCAAAGCCTATGTCGAAGACTTCGCAGAGCTCGGAAGGTATTTATCGGAACCGGTCAGGGTCTACTCTATCGGCATGCGGGCTCGCTTCGCGTTTGCGTTATCGCTGGCGATCGATTTTGATTGCTATTTGATCGACGAGGTCATCGCGGCGGGCGATCAAAGGTTCCACCGCCGCTCCCACGAGGAGTTGTTCGAAAAAAGGGCCGACCGGTCGCTCATCCTGGCGTCTCACATGGGAGAGATTATCAAGTCATATTGTTCGCGTGCGCTGCTTATGCATCACGGGCGAGGCAGTCTCTTCAACGATGTCGATCTGGCGCTGCAGGCCTATAACGATCTGTAGTTTAGCGCTGGTGACACGGAGCGCGCCGCTCGACGAGCTTTTGCAGTTATGCCTCAAACGCGGTTGCGAAAATACATCGTCGCCGGGCGTGGGAAACGATCTCGTATCAGACCAATTCCATAACTGCGCGGAAGACCTCATCCGGTGAGATATTGACGATGCAAGCGAACCCCTTGCCGCACTCCTCAGGGTCGTGATGGATGTTGCAGCCCGCACAGGGGACCCTGCGAGTGATGATGTAGCCCTTGTTCTCATGACCCCATTCGTTCCAGTTGTGCCGGGCCAGGAAGAGGTTGACGACGTTTGCGCCGCGCAATGATGCAAGGTGGCTGGGGCCGGAATCATTGCCAACGAAGACCGTGCAGAACGACAGCAGGGCATCGAAATCATCAAACGGCAGACGCTTGTCCAAGAGCTGAAAGCGGCTCGAAGCCACCAGTTCAGGCGCTAGTTTGGACCGCCTGAGCGGATCGTCGCTCATCATGACGATCTTTAAATCCGTCGCCTCTAAGATCATCACCGCCAGCCTGTCATAATGCGGCCATTGACTGAACCTAAGGCGAGCCCCGGCATGCAATACGGCGAACCGATCTGCTGGCGACAATCCGTAAGCGGACAGCCTTGATCTCTCGATATCTTGTCTCGGCATCACTTGCGCATGGCTGCGCAGAAGTGTTCCGAAATACTCAATCAGACCCAAGATTTTAGTACCGGCTGGTATCTCCTCGAGGTTGTTCATGGGGTCGCTCGTATAAGCCTCGTAAGTCGCCGACAGCCAGGGTGTTCTTCCATCGGCGAAGCCGAGTAGAAACGGCGCGCCCGACAATTGGAGCAACGGTCGTGATACGTCCGCTTCCGAAAGATCGATCGCGACGTCGAAGTTGAAGGCATCGAGTTGCCGGCGCAGCTCGTGCTGTTTCTCCAGCGGCATGACCCGGCGCCGTTCCCACTCATCGTCGGGAAAGTCTACCGCGATCACCTCGTCGAAAAGGTCGAGCGTGCGAGCGAGCTCGGCATTGGCGAACGAAAGCAGGCCGACCAGGCGGGATGCGGGAAGCAGCTCCCTCAATCTGCGTATTGCTGGTACCGATACGACCATGTCACCCAGCTGATCCACCCTTTGGACCAGCACGTTGCGAGGCGGTTCAGGGAATCGTCTGAGGTCCGCCTTACGAATCATGCTCGGCCGGGAATTGATCTGTTCCTCGACCGAGCGCGGATCCGACGGCGCGATGGAAACCAAGCGATCGGAGTTGGGGTACTGATCTTCGGGTAAGGCCGAAGCGATCGCGATTTGTTCCGTGTGTCTACGCATGCCGCCATTTTCGTCGATAAACTGAAGTTCCAATTCGTAAAGCCCTTCGACGAAATTCGAGAAATCATGCCAAATGTTGAACACGTATTTCATTTTATTCGGGTCGTCCCTTTCATATTTGAGCGGGAACGCCTGCAGCGGCGCGGTGCAGAAGCGCAGACCATTGAGCATCGCCCGCAATTCCACGACAGGGACAGCCGAGACGCAAAAGCCCCGGATCGCTTCTATCCCTCGCAGGGTGCTCCGCATTCCCCCCCAGCGTGTTCGTTCCCGGCGCCCGAGCCAGCGTATCGCGATCTCCTCTGCGTACGCGTGCAACTTGCTCTGCGGCGGGCACGGCGCAAGCTCGGGAACCAGCCAGTCGGAGTCCGGCCACCAACCAGGTGACCCGTAAGGCAGTTGTCTTCCAGCAACCCTTTTCGCGTCGTTTCTCCAACCCGTTCGATAAAGCTCCGCCAAACGTATCGCCGGTTCAGGCCAGTCGGGGTCCAGCTCGATCGCCCGCTTGTAGGAAAGCTCTGCCTGCCTGGGCTTCCCGGCGACCTTGTAAAAGTGTCCGAGTTGCAAGGCCAGGTCGGGATCGTCCGGCGTGAGCTGTTTTGCGCGGAGGTAATGAGGCTCGGCCTTGGCCAGATGTCCTGCCTCCTTGAACATATGCCCACATTGAATATGAATAGCCGCATTGCCCGGTGCCAGAGACAGTGCCTCTTCGTACAGCAGGGCCGCCCGGTCGTATTCCCTCGCGTCACGCGCGGCATCTGCCTTGCGAATTATCGTTCTACTCTTGCGAATCCCAGGATTAAAAATCACCCTACTCACGTGTGCTGTCCCCTAAACTTAGTAGCCGTTGATCGCGAATGATTTGTAGCCAACGACTACTCGTAAACCTCCAGAAATAATATCAAGCGCATCTGACGGGTTCAAGGCAGCGATCGGTGGCGCGACATCGTTTCATGGCCTCGCAACGCCGCATCGCGACCTCGGACATAGCTCTCCAACCTTCCTGGTTTCTTGCGAGAAGCAACGTTGCGCCCGTCGAATCTATCGACTGTGTCCGCTTGGCTTTACCTTCACTCGCACCCTAGGTAATATCGCTGTTGGTGTAAGGCTGCTTTCGCCGCCGTTCGTGCCAGTCCCCTAGGAGTTAGTCGTGCCATTCGTAAGTTATGCCCAATTCAAAGAGGACATTCACCTCCTTCGAGCATTGAGAGGAGTTGATCATGCGACTGGTTTCTACATAGATGTAGGCGCCGGAGATCCTGAGATCGACTCCGTAACCAAGTTATTCTACGATGCAGGCTGGCACGGCATCAATATAGAACCTTCGCCCAAATGGTTTGCACGTATTGCAGAGCACAGACCCAGGGACATCAACATACAAGCGGCTGTTTCGGAGTCTCCTGGCGAAATTGCCTACTACGATCATATGGACGGAGGGTTAGGAACCACGATCGAAGCCATCGCGGACCGCCATGAAGCAGACGGCCATATGCAGAAGAAACGCATGATCGTCAAGGCTCGAACTTTAACAGAGATCTGCAACAAATATGCACCAGAGAATATTCACTTCCTCAAAATCGATGTCGAAGGGGCAGAGGCGAGCGTCCTTAGAAGCATGGACTTTGGAAGTTACCGTCCTTGGATTTTGTGTATAGAATCTCACCTGCCTCTTAGGCCAGATCTGCAGACCTATGAAGAATGGGAGGAGTATGTAGTGGATTCGGGTTACTTATTCGCTTTTACGGACAATATAAATCGATATTATGTAGCGAAAGAACACAGAGATCGGGCGGCAAGTTTCGCTTTTCCGGCGGATTTTTATACGCACTCAAGCGAGTTTCGTCGGGTGAAGGAACTGGAACATCGTGTTCTATTTCTGGAAACGAATACCAGGAGCATCAAGCCGTCTCTGGACCCGCAACGACCGGTCGGGTGGGAATCCAGAAAAAGCTATGAACGCAAGGTCGCCGATGGCTTCTTCGACCGGTATTTGTCCGGAAGCTCCATTTTGGAGATCGGGTACAAGGGTTACATTGATGGAACGGTTCCGATTGTACCACAGGCGATCGGGGTTGACCTTGATTACCCGGGTTATGATGGCACGCACCTTCCTTTTAGTGACGAATCTCAGGACGGTATCTATGCAAGCCATTGCCTTGAACATATTAGCGATTACCAAGGCACAATTCGCGAATGGTTTAGAGTACTCAAAAACGGCGGGTTTCTTGTAATCATCGTTCCACATCAGTTTTTGTTTGAAAGACGACAAAATCTTCCCTCTCTGGCAAATTCGGATCACAAGCGATTTTATACCCCCGGAAACTTACTGAGGGAAATTGAAGAGGTATTGGAGCCCAACTCGTACCGAATTCGACATCTGGTTGATAATGACCTGGGGTTTGATTATTCGGTCTTACCATGGCAGCAGTCAGTTGTGGGATGTTATGAGATCGAGCTCGTTCTGGAAAAAATCCGCCCTCCATGTTGGACCATCGGTGGTGACCGGTATTCCGCAGCCGATTTCCGGTCTCAGGTGCTGCCTGTTGTGCACCCGTTCTTTATAGAAACAGATTTTTCTATTACAGACGCGTGCATTATTTACGGACCCTATGCACGACTTCCTGTCGGGAAGCAGGAAGCTATTTTTCACATCAAGGCTAATGGGCTCGAGGACCAGAACCTCCGGTCCTCAATTATTTTTGATGTCGCCCAAGACATGGAACGGCTAGTCTCGGTTAACCTGATCGGCCGGGAGGGAGCCGACCTGCTCCGTAGTGAAAAGATCACAGTACAATTCCGCAACGATGCTCCCCAATCTTTTTTCGAGTTTCGAGTTTTCACGGAGGGTCGACCCTTTAGGGGAACATTTCGGTTTTTTGGTGTCTCGTTGAGACGGGTATAGCAAACGAGCTATGTTTGACTACCATGGCGTTTTTGAGAACTTTGAGAACTATGATGCTGTGATCAAACACCTTATTTAAGATCGGCAAAAGGTTTGTACATGAGTGAGATATCATATCGGTTTTCACCTGATGACCTAAGGCTAAAAACTGCTATCGGCCTACGTGAGGCTGAGCTCATAAGGATTCCGAGGGAAACTGGAACGGCCTTGTACGGCCCTTATATCGAGCTGCCGGCCGGCGAGTACGAGGCGGTAATCCGTTTCGATCCGCGCATACCCTGCCGGGGGCGCGCGTTGATGGATGTTTGCGCAGGCTGGGGAACAGAGCAGATTGCGTCGCGTTGGATCACAGCCGACGAGATCCTTGCTGGGGCCATGAGTGCAAGACTGGAGTTTTGCTGCGCTCATCTTTCAGCCGGCCTAGAGGTCCGTCTGTTGGTTCACGGTCGGTTCAGCGGCGGTATCGCATCTGTCGAGATTCGGGGCAAGCTGGCGAAATTGCAAAGTTCCGAAGACTCATCAGCCGAAGTAAAACCCGAATCGCCAAGCGTGACCTTCGCGGACTTCCCCGAACCGGGGGTCGAAAATACCGTCCGAAAAGGCCGCAATTTGTATCAAGGCTATCAACGTGGGATCGGACTTGGTTTTTCCGGCCTCGGAGCGCGGATCGCGCTCGACCCGGATTTTCGCCGAGCTCGCGCTCTTGCCGGCAGTCGCACGATTGTCGGGGATGCCAATCTGGCGAACATCTTTCTGCTGATTAAATTCTTCCTCCCGCGGCTTCCGTTCGGACACATTGTTGAATTTGGTTCTTATAAGGGGGGGTCGGCCATTTTTATGGCCTCGCTGGCCGACAAATTTCTGCCTGGCGTTCAGGTGATCGGCTTCGACACTTTTGCCGGGATGCCGGCCACTGATCGGGCGGTCGACGCACATCAGTCCGGCGGATTTGCCGATGTCGACTTACCCGAATTGCTGCAATACGTTGACAAAATCAATTTGCGGAACCTCAGCTTGGTAAAGGGATGTTTCGAAGAAACTGCAGCAGCAACGCTCGGCCAACAGGGAAGCGTCGCGCTTTGCCACATCGACTGCGATATTCGATCTGCTGTCGACTATGCCTACGATGCGACAAGACCGCACATGGTGCCGGGCGGCTATTGGGTTTTTGATGATCCGTTTGTTGCCGATTGCGTAGGGGCTGCAGAAGCCGTCGAGGATCTCCTTATCCGGCGGGACGGTCTGAACTCTGAGCAGCTTTACCCCCATTATGTCTTTCGCGAATCCTTCGATAAAACATGGCAGTGGTGAGCGGCGGATGGAGTGCAGTGCCGGTGCCATGTTCCCTTCGTCGCACGGATTCAGTCGCAGCCGTGCGCCATTACAGCTCGCGCTGATCTAATCGACCAGGACGTTCGATCTGGGGGACAGATGAACCATTTCGACTTCACCGGTTGCCGGATCGCCGTCGTCGGCGACCTGATGCTCGACAAATATTTGTCGGGGTCGGTCGAGCGATTGTCTCCAGAAGCGCCGGTGCCGGTGCTGTTGCGGGAAGCAGAGCGGGCGGTCTTGGGCGGGGCGGCGAATGTGTGCGCCAATCTTGCCGCGCTCGGAGCCGAAGTGACCGTGATCGGAGTGATTGGCCGCGACGATGCCGGATCCCTGCTTCTCGACCTTCTCCGCGCTCATCCGAAGCTAAGGGCGGATCTGGTTGTCACCGACCTCGAACGTCCGACCACCTGCAAAATAAGGGTGATGAGCGGGGCCCACCAGATGGTGCGGATCGACGCTGAGTCGCGGACGGAAGTTGCCGCGGAGGTCGAAGACGCCGTCGCTTCGGCGATCAGGCACAGCGTACGGTCGGCAGACGTGGTGGTCCTCTCCGACTATGCCAAAGGCTTGTGCAGCGACAGGATCATCCGCACGGTCATCGATACCGCCGCCGACGCCGGCAAGGCCGCAATCATCGACCCCAAACGCCGGGATTTTTCGATCTATCGCGACGCGACGCTGATCAAGCCAAACAGACGCGAATTGGCCGAGGCGACTCGCCTTCCTTGTGAATCGGACCAGCAGGCCGAAGCGGCGGCGCTGGCTGCGATCGCCCAGACCAACTCGGCCATTCTGCTTACCCGGTCCGAGCACGGCATGTCCTTTTTTGAGCGCGACAGCAAGCCGCTGCATTTGAAAACCGCCGCCCAGGACGTGTTCGATGTCTCAGGCGCCGGGGATACAGTGCTGGCTGTTGCCGCTTTAGGCACGGCTGCCAGGCTGCCGGTAGGTAAGATGATGCGGTTTGCTAATGCCGCGGCTGGGATTGTCGTTAGCAAGATAGGCACTGCTGTCGTATCCGCGAAGGAACTCGACGAGGCTCTCGAAGCCGAGGCGCACGGTTCGGACCCGAACAAGGGAGCCAGTTTGAGCCTGGAAGAGGCGGTGCGGCGGCGCGAGGAGTGGCGCAAGCGGGGATTGCGGGTGGGTTTTACCAATGGATGCTATGACTTGCTGCATCCCGGCCACGTGTCCTTGCTCAAAAGCGCGGCTGCCGAGTGCGACAGGCTCATGGTGGCGATCAACAGCGACGCTTCAGTCAGGCGGCTCAAAGGCCCGACCCGTCCGGTGCAGGACGAACGCTCGAGGGCCTATATACTGGGCGCGCTGACCGCGGTGGACCTCGTGGTGGTGTTCGACGATGACACACCCGCCGAGACGATTGCCGCGCTCCAGCCGGATCTGCTCGTCAAGGGGGCTGACTACGCGATCGACGAGATCGTCGGTGCCGACACTGTCCGCTCCGCCAACGGTCGCGTTCTCCTGGTGCCGCTCGTCAGAGGTCAGTCGAGCACGTCACTGATCCGCCGGGCCGTCGATTTGCAAGCAAACCAGCACCGCCAAAGGTCCCAAACGGCGGATAGCTGAGGCGGGCGGTTTTGCCGCAGGTGAGGGTTGCGCTGCAAAAAATCGCCGCTGCCGGATCATTCCGGCCGTGTGTTGCGGGGGAAAAGGCGCTCCTCGACGAGACCGCAAATGATGTGACCGGCCGTGATATGGATTTGCTGGATGAGCGGCGTCGAATCCGAAGGAGCGTGCAGGCACAAATCGCATAGCGCTGCCATGTCGCCCCCGGTCCTTCCGGTAAACCCCACCACCGTTACGCCTTTCTCGCGCGCTGCGCCGATCGCCCGCAGGATGTTGGGAGACCGCCCGGAAGTCGAAATCGCGACCAGCACGTCGCCGGGGCGGCCAAGACCAAGGACTTGCCGCTCGAACACCCGCTCGTAGCCATAATCATTGCCGATTGCGGTCAGGACCGAGCTGTCGGTCGTCAACGCGATCGCAGCGCAGGGGGCGCGGTCGTAATAGAGCCGAGACAGCATCTCGCCGGCGAGGTGCTGCGCATCGCCAGCGCTGCCGCCGTTGCCGGCCAGGAGAAGCTTGCCGCCGTCGCGCAACGCCTTCTCGGCGACCTCTGCGATATCAAGGATCGCGCGACAAAAGGCGGGGTCGTCGATCGCCGCCTGAACGGCATCGCGAGATTGGACCAGATAGTCGACCACTGAACTCACTGAGGCCCCCGGCAGCTGTCATTCGATTACGATAACCAGACCCCTCGTGACGGCGCGCTGTCAAGTCAATGCGCGTGACGCGCGGACACCCCCATCAGCGATGTTAGGCGCGCGGGGTCATCGAGCAACTCGCGGCTTGCGCCAGCGAAAACAACTTGCCCGCGATCGAGGATTATCGCCTCTGGGGCGAGTCCGAGCGCGAGCCCGGCATGTTGTTCGACGAGCAGCAGGGCCAAATTGTCCTCACGCTTCAGGCGGTCGAGCCTGCGAAGCAAGGCGTCGACGATGACCGGGGCGAGCCCCTCCAACGGTTCGTCCATCAACAGGAGTGTCGGATTGCTCATCAAGGCGCGCCCGATCGCAAGCATCTGCTGCTCGCCGCCCGAAAGCTGGTTGCCGTGGTTACGGCGGCGCTCGGCGAGCGAAGGAAAAAAGTCGTAAACCCGAGCGAGCGTCCATGGCCCGGGTCGCTCCGCAACCATCAAATTCTGCTCGACGGTCAGGGAGGGAAATATCTCGCGCTCTTGGGGCACAAAGCCGATGCCGAGCCGCGCGCGACGGTAAGCGGGAAGCGCCGAGATCTCGCGGCCGGCGAAACCGATGGTTCCGCTGCGCAATCGAGTATGGCCCATGATCGTGGCAAGCAATGTCGTTTTGCCGACGCCGTTGCGTCCCAGGACCGCCAGCATTCGCCCCGGCGGCAGGTCGAGCGAGACGCCTTCGAGCACGACCGTTTCGCCGTAGCCGGCGGAGACCTTTTCGAGCCGCAGGCCGTTCATCGCCTGGGCCGCTCCCCGAGATAGACCCTGCGCACCTCCGGATCGGCAGCAATCTCCTCCGGCGTGCCCTCGACGAGAATGCTGCCTTGGACCAGCACGGTGATGCGCTGCGCCAGCCGGAAAACCAGGTCCATATCGTGCTCGATAATCAACATCGCGATGTCAGTCGGCAGACGTTCGATGACCTCGATGATCGTGCCGCTTTCCGCCGAAGGAACACCGGCCGCCGGCTCGTCGAGCAGCATGACCTTGGGAGAGAGCGCGAGCGATATGGCGATCTCGACCAGTCTCTGGCGGCCGTAGGCAAGCGTCGTGACCGGACTCAACGCTTCATCTTCGAGCCCCACCTGCTCCAGCAGTGCGTGGGCTTCTTCGATCGCGGCACGGTAGCGCCCCGCGGGCCAGAAGAGGCCGCCGCCAATCCCCTGCCGCTCGCATATCGCGAGTGTCACATTTTCAAGGATACTGAGACCGCGAAACAGAGCGGTGATTTGAAACGTTCGGACCAGCCCGCGCTTGACCCGAGCGGCTTGCGGCAAATCGGTAACGTCGGCGCCATCCAAATTGATTTGCCCGGCACTCGGCCGCAACGCCCCAGTTACGAGCTCGACAAACGTCGTTTTACCGGCTCCGTTCGGCCCGATCAGCGCCTGACGCGCGCCGCTCTCCAAGCGAAAATCCACAGCATTGGCGACGGTGAGTGCGCCAAAGCTCTTGTGCAGCCCGCGGGTCTCGAGCGCCGGTGCATTCATCGCTGGAACTGGTCGAAAAGCCCGAGCACGCCGCCGCGAGCGAAGACGACGATGAAAACCATCAGCAGCCCGATCCAAAAATACCAATAGACCGGGTCGATTTCGGAGAAACGGTTCTGTGCCACCATGTAAAGCGGCACGCCGATAAACGCGCCATAAAGCCGTCCGACGCCGCCGATTATCAGCATGATCAGCACAGTCCCGGAGCGTTCGAGAGACAGAAAGCTGAGGCTGACGAATTGCGTTGTCTGTGCGATCAGCCCGCCGGAGATCCCAGCCAGGGCCGCCGAGATGATATAGATGATCAGCCGCCGCCGCGCGACTGGGGCGCCGATCGCATGCATGCGCCGGACGTTCTCGCGGATGCCGGTCAGCGATCGCCCGAACGGCGAATGGACCATGCGGCGCACCGCCAACCAGCACAAGAAGAGCGCTGACAGGCAATAAAGATAACTGGTGTGGCCGAACAGGTCGAAGCGGAAGCGACCGAAGATCGGCCAGACCTCCATGCCCTGCAGCCCGTCGTCGCCGCCGGTGATGAACGAAGCCTTGTTGGCGGCTTCGGCCACCATCGTGGCCACCACCAAGGTTTGCATCAGCAAGGCCAGTCCGGTCGTGCGCAGCACCACGAGACCGGACAGGAACCCTAAGACGGCCGCCGCCACGGCGCCTGCCAAAAGTCCGGTGATCGGTTCTCCCCAGCCGTGGGCGGCGAGAATCCCAGCGACATAGGCCCCGGTCCCGAAAAACGCGGCATGGCCCAGGGTGACGATCCCGGCATAACCGAGCACGAGGTCGGCGGACAAGGCAAAGAGGATCGTCGCCAGGATCTGCGCGCCCAATGCCAGATAATCGGGAAACACGAAGTATGAGGCGACCGCCGCGACCCACGGCAATGCTTCGTACGGGCGGTAATGGTGGCGGCGGGCGAATGCTTCGACTGCGCGGCTTGGCGTCATGCGCGACCAAACAGCCCACGCGGCCGCCACAGCAGGATCGCCATCGTCAGCGCATAGATGAAGAATGCGCCGAATTCCGGCAGCAGGTATTTGAACCCGCTGTCGGCGACACCGAGCAGCAGTGCGGCAACAAAAGGCCCGCGAATGCTGCCGAGCCCGCCGACCGCGACGACGATCAGAAAATAGGCGAGGTTCTGCAACGCATAGCCGGGATTGATCGCCAGCAGGTCGGCGCCGAGCCCGCCGCCCAAGCCCGCAAGACCGCTGCCCAGGGCAAACGTTGTCATGAACAGGCGCGACGTGTCGATCCCGACCGATTGCGCCATCCGCAGATTGTCGACCGAAGCGCGCAGCCGGATGCCAAAGCGAGTCCTCTCGATCCCGAGCCACAATGCCGTCACCAATGCTGCGCCGCAGAGGATCAGAAAGCTTCGATACGCCGGAAAGCTGTCAATTCCGAGATCGACTGCGCCGCTGAGCCATAGCGGCGGCAGCAATGGCTGCTGCAACGGCCCCCAGACGTAGGTGGCGCCGGCTACCGATATGAAGACGAGCCCCATCGTGAGGAGCACCTGGTCCAGTTCCTCGCCGCCGTAGAGCCGCCGGTAAAGGAGGCGCTCGATCGGGAAGCTCGCCAGCGCCACCACCACTGCTGCCCCGAGCAGAGCCGGTACAAACGGGACTGCGAACCGGTTCATCAGGCTCGTCAGCACATAACCTCCGGCCATTGCGAAAACGCCGTGCGCCAGATTGACAAACCCCATCAGCCCCATCGTCACCGACAGGCCGACCGAAATGAGGTACAGCACCATCGCGAATGCAAGGCCGTGAAACGCGACGCTGAAGGCGGCTGAGAGGGTGTCCCCCAACGCTGAAATCTGAACCGGCGATTACTTCACCGGGTTCAGCTCCTTCCAGGGGTCCTTGACCATCGGGATCGTCGAGATCTCGACATTGACGAGCCTGTCGCCCTGCTTTTCCACGCGCCGGATGTAGACGTTCTGGACGATGTCGCGCGTTTCGGGGTCGATCATGATCGGGCCGCGCGGGCTATCCGGGTCCTTCCAATGTGACAGGAACGCCATCGCCTGGTCAGCGGTAAAATTGCCCTTGGTTTCCTTGACCAAGGCATAGATTGCCGCCATGCCATCCCAAGCGTCCGCGGAGATAAAGTCGGGTATGGATTTGTCGCCGTATTCGCGCTTCCATGCGGCGACAAAAGCCTCGTTTGCCGGCCGCTTCGCATCGGCCGTGTAGGTGCCCGAAGTAATCAGGCCCAGCGGGGTATCGCCCATACGGGGCAACTCCTCGTCAGGCAGCAGATCCTGCGGTGCGACCACGTTGACCCCGGATTCGCGCAAGCCGAGCTCCTGGATCGCCTTCATCATCGCGGTGGCCTGCGTGCCGGCGGGCACAAAGATGAAAACAACGTCAGGCTTGGCATCCTTTATGCGCTGCACGAACGGCGCAAAATCCGGATTGGTTGGCGGAAACCGCACCGACCCGACCATCTTCCCGCCTGCGTCGGTAAAGGCCTTGGTAAAGGCAGCCTCGGAATC
>JAFASL010000455.1 GCA_019244535.1 Alphaproteobacteria bacterium | reverse complement strand
GCTTGGAGCAGGTTGTTGATCGCCTTGTGCGAATGCGACGATACCCCGACGCGTTTGCCACGGGCGAGCATCTCGACGATCGCGTGAGCCGAGGTATGAGTCTTTCCCGCGCCTGGCGGTCCCTGGATCAGGATATGGCTATAATCGAGCCGCCGGATAGCCTCGATTGCTCGGGTGACCTCATCAGGCTGATCACCGATACCGGTTAGACCCTGAAAACGCGGGTAGTCGCGGCGCAATATGCCGGTGATTGCCGAATATCGATCCTCGTCACCCGTCAGAACAACGTCAACATAGCGGGCTATGGCCTCTCGCAGGACCTTGTCTCCAAGCGGGCCCGTTGGAATGAGCGAAAACCGGCGCGGCAGCGGCCCTCGGTTCTTTCCGCGCTTTAGCGCAATCTCGAATTTGTCTTCGTCCAAGCGGACGATCTCGCCAGCCGGGGCGAGCGTCTCGGAGATCAGCGCATCTACGCCGAGGCTCATCTTGAAATCCTGTGCCGGAAAGCGGAACGAGTGGACGATCGACCGCTTTTCCGCGAATGGCGGGCGGTCGGGGTCGGGCTCCAACCCGCCGATGCACTCGGCGTCGTCAATCAGTTCTTCCTCGGTCAGGTCCTGGCGATGGAACATGGCCCACCAGTCCGGTTTGGACTCGCGCTTGTGGAAATCGACGAGCTGACCGGCAAGCTCGCGCCACTCGCGCTCCGCCTCCGTCACGTTCTCCAAAAGCCTGGCGACGCGCGCGGCGTTCCGTTCTTCGTCCGCCTTCCTTTTGGCCGCGCGTTCGGGGTCATTAGCGAGAACGCCAATGTCTGCAGCGCAATCGGTCCCGAACCACGGGACCTCGGATGGCCGCAGCCGCAGCAACCAATCCCGACACATCAACAACGACCGGCAATCGGCTTCGTTGTAGGCTGCTATCTGATCCAGCAAGGCTTGGTCGCCGGTCTGCTGCCACTGATCGTAAACGACCATGCTGTCGAGGGCCGTCTTTACCCCGCCGGCCCGCTCCGCACCAAAAAACACTTCGACGTCCTTCAGCGAGTAGCCCGGTTCGGAGATGCGGACGCCTTCACGCACGACCTTGTACAGATCCACCAGCTTCCGACGCCGCAGCAGGTCGTCCAATTGGGCTTCTCTCGTCCCATGGACCATTGCGAGGCGTTTGAGCCCGGCCTCTTCGTAGTTGGCGTAGTGGTAGACGAACGCGTCGGGATGCGCTTCCAGCCTCGCGGCAATGAAATCCATCGCGGCTTCGAAGGTGCGTTTCTCAGCCTCTCGATCGTGTGCCCAATAGGCCGTAAATCGCGGTTCGCCGCGATCAATGGTGATAAAGCCAAAGAGGTATTCGAGGCTGCCATCCTCGAGGAATTGAGCGCCCTCGATATCGAAGAAAATGTCCCCGGGGTCGGGACGCGGCAGCCGAGCGAAACCTTTCGCCGCAACGACGGGCAGCCTCTCGACATAATTGGCGCCGGTAGTGCGCTTGGCGGTTTGCAGCACCGCCTGATGCCGCAGGCGATCAAGGGTGTCCTGCTGGATGCCGGGAACCCGTGACCCCGCGGCCAATGACGAAAGCGCGCGGACGGTCGAGACCCCGGATTCTCCCAACCGCCTGATCTGATTGCGGGTGATATTGGCGACAAGGCTCAGGTGATCTGCCGCCTCCCAATCCGCTTCGCAGCGACCCGCCCAGCGACAGATTCTGCAATGACCGCATGGCTCCGCGGTCGAAATCTCTGGCGGCTGGTTCGCGAATGCCTCCAAGCGCCGCTGCGCGATCGAGTGGTAGTGAATAAAGTCGGCCACGCGCAGGGACACTCGTTCGTTGTTTCCCAGCTGCACGTGCATCCCGGTTGGCCGGCGGCCCTGCGCTTCGCCGATCAGTCTGGAATAGCTCGCGAGCTGGGTGACATGCACGGGCTTGGCCGTGCGGGATAGTTTGGTGTCGAGCGCTTCGAAGCCCCAGGGGCCGAAGTTCGATGGTTCTGCAACCCGCTCCAGGAAGTCGGCATAGCCGAGCCAGGGCGGCGCGACCAAAGCCGCCTGGTAGATGAGCTCGACCCCGGTTCGCATCGCCTCGCGAGTGAGCGCGGTCCGCTCGGCCAGGCCGAACCCGTCGTCCGGAACCTCGACGATACTAAGCCCAGTCGCCTTGAGCGAGGCGAGATGCCGCTTCTCGTGCTCGACGCCTTTCGCGAAGATCAGCACCGCCGCCGCATCGCGCGCCGGCAGCTCCACCGGCTCGGTCAAATCGCGCAGGTCGAGCCAAGTCGCATGCCAACAGCCGAGAAAATTTACGAGATCGGTCGCCGACAACAGCAGCCGCCCGTCCACAACCTGCATCTTTAACCATACAACCAATTCGGAGGAGACTGAGAATCATACTAAACCATTGGATGTCCGCCAGGAAGGGATTCACGGGAGTAAATGCAGATTGGCGCCATTCTCTCGACGCTGGCTACCCGAGGTAATTATTTATTCGTGTTCCAGATATCGGTGGCGAGCTTCCAGTCGCGGCCGAGTTTGCGCCAGACGACGACGTATTTCCCAACGATCTCCTGGGACGGCTGCGCCTTTGTCTTGAGCGTGACAGTGCCGATCTCGCGCGCCGCGGATCCGCCCAACGGCAG
>JAFASL010000380.1 GCA_019244535.1 Alphaproteobacteria bacterium | reverse complement strand
AGACCAATTGAATGGACCGCCGCCGTGGGGCAATTTGCCATTCTGTTCGGCGACCGTTTTGAGCCGTCAGCGCGCTGACGGCTCAAAACAAATGAGGTGCGGTTCCTCTTACACGAAATCCCGGACACTCCCCGTTTGAGCGGATGGCGGTTTACTATGCGGCCCAACGTGGGCGCGCTACAGCCCCCGCCGTCTACTTAGACCAAGATCAGGAAGGCCGCATTTGGTCGGAGCAGCTCCGCCAGATCGGCTAGAAACCTCCACCGGCTCAAATCAGCTAAGGGAGTGGTCGCTACCCCCGATCAGTCGCGCGGGTCACAATCGGGCGACGGGCCACAAAGGATATTCGCCGTCCACAGCCTCGCCTGGGCCGTCCAATAATCGAGCCGGTCGAGAACTCGCCAGAAGCACCGGACCACCTCGCTGTCAACCACAATCGCCATTCTCTATCGCATGGCTCTCGCCGCAGTCAGTCCCCAAACAAGTGGTCCGCGCTGCCAACCGCGCTGTTGCTGGAAAGCGCCTCGCCCTCACCACTTCGGGACGCAGCGGCCCCAACGCCAATAGCCTCACTGGTCTTGCCAGCGGGTCCGATAGTAGGCGTATCGGCAGCCGTCGCGCACCAATTCGATCCTCACCCGGGAGCCCGTTCGGGCGGCCGGGACCAAGGGGAGCCGCATCGATGGAAGCCGCAGATAGAACGACTTAGCCGAAAACGGTTGCAATGATGACGCGAATTATCGGCGTGCTTAATTGGGCGCGAACTAGCTCGGTCTCACGGCACTAGCCACAACGCGAGCGCCGCGACCAGACACCACAAGCTGCCGAAGCCAAGAAGCAACATCCGGCTGAGCCACGCACGATCAGGTTGGTGGGAGCGCGGCAGCTTCAGTAAATCCAGGTCACCCAGGATGGCGGCGAAAACGGAACGCGCTTCGCCTTTCTGGCGGAGTGCGAGGAGGTATGCAGAACTGTCCCCGGCTGTCTTTAGCATGATATTCGGTATCGCAATTAGAATGACAACTTCATATAGCATCAATATAATTAACTCTCGCTTACCGAGCGGTAGACTAAATCGGTTCGGCTTTCGGCATTCTATGGGTGCAGAGAGCCAGTTTGCCTTCGTGTTTCCTGCCTACGATCTGGTCGTCGTTCATCGGGTTAACAGCGATGTCCCTATCGACCCACTACCTGGGCAACGCAGGCCGGAGCCAACGTTCGCGCAATCGCCCGGCTGATCTGGGTGATTTTGTCCGCGGCGGGTGACAGTGAGGTTGGCTCGGACGCCGGTCTGGCGCATGCGACTGGCAAACGTCTTGAAGGACTAGCCTCGAAGACGGCGTTTGCAGGAAAGACCCTTGCCTTCGGAGAAATGCTGGCTGGCTGGCGGGCCGGACGCGTGGCAACTACGCGCTGACGACATCCTTTTTGGTACTCTCAGGACTCGAGCGCCAAGTACGCTCGAATGGCGCGTGGCGAGCCGACGGTGGTCGCTACTGTCGAATCTTGAACAAAGCCAACCCACAGGGGGAATGGCTTTACGTCGCCACGAAGCAAACCAGGTTTCAGTTTTTCGACGCCGATGGTTTGATGCGATTTGATGCGAAAGCAGAGTAAGCGCATCATTGTCGTCATTATCGTCTCGCGCATGCCACTTCCGGGTCAAACGGCGTCCCGCTAGCTCGAGTTTATGGCGAGGGCGCGACCGGAGTGCATCGAAAGCTGACGTCGCGCGCTCGTTAGGGGTAAGTCGGTTCGGCATCCTGGTCATGCCTCACCAAAGTCGGGAGGATGACTGTGGAAATCCAAGCGCAAGCAATGTCCCTCAACGCCACGACGAAAGCTCTATAATAAGGGCAAGCTCATCGGCCAAAAGCCACCGTTACGGCCAAAGCACGTTTGGTCGATCCGTACCCGACTACAGATGCATGGACGGACGGGTGACCTTGCAATGTTCAATCTGGCAATTGATGGCAAGTTGTCGGCCAGGACCAGGCGTCTCCCTCACCATCCTCACGCGCAGCCGTTCCGTCGACAATAAACGTGGTTTTGAGCGCGCGCGGAATGACGCGGGGATCAGGGTTGAGGCGGCATATCGGTGGAGACTTTCACCCATTCGGGTGCGTTGAGCATCTCCGACGGTGCCCCGCGCGGCGACTGCGCTCTATTGTAGTCCTGGTCCGCGCGGGCCTAGGCGGGCATAAATCGACTTAATCCGCTTCAACCCTAAACCTTGTCGGGCCTACTGTTGGACGGGTTCCAACGTTAACCTAACTTCGCCGATTCGAGCATTTTTGGACACCTAAGTATCTGAGTTTGCTGAAGCCGACCCCCGAAGGTCGGCACTACAATGATATCGAGGCGGCAGGCGCAGCGGTGATTTTCGGTGGCGGTTGGGCGGGCAGCTCGAGCTTCAGTTTGTCCAGCAACAGCCTGAGCTCGGGTTCAGGCTCGGTATACCGGGTGAGCACCAGCTCGCGGCCATCGGTGGTTGGCAGATGCACGTCGATCATCTGCATAGCGGCAAACTTCTCCAGCACGCTGCGCGCTGTCAGCCCCGGCGCCAGCGCGTGCAGGCGCCGCGTCAGGGTGACGTGCAGGCAATAGGCCAAGAAGGCAATGAAGACGTGCGCCTCGATGCGCGCCTCGAGCTGGTGAAAGATCGGTCGGATGGCCAGATCGCCTTTGAGGTTCTTGAACGCTTCCTCGACCGCCATCAGCAGCAAATAATGGCCCCATAGCTTGGCTGGGTCCTCTTCGACGAGGTTGGTGCGCAACAGATACCGGCCTTCGCGTAATCGTATCTGCCGCAGTTTGTTGCAATCGAGCCGATAGCTGAAGGCGGCACTGTCACCGGCAATCTCGATCGTGATCAGCCGCCAGGCGGTGCGGGACTGATCGCGCGCGGCGCCGAGTTTCATCAGCTGTATTAGCTTGTACTTAATCTTACAATCGTGGTTGGCTTTCGGAGGTGGGTGCTGGGG
>JAFASL010000329.1 GCA_019244535.1 Alphaproteobacteria bacterium | reverse complement strand
GCGCAGTACGATCAGGCCGGGCTCAACGCCCGTCACATCGTGGCGATGGCGCTCTCAGCCCTCGGCCGCGAACTCGCGCAGCAGCCGGCGCGCGCCTAGCAGACAGTCACCGCGCGCACTCGCTCGGAACTCTCCCTCTCCCCGCTCGCGGGGAGAGCCCCCCGGACGGCCGCCCGCCAGGGCGGGCGTTCCGGGGGTGAGGTGAGGGGCTTTTACGGTGAGGCGTGCCCCATGAAGATCTGTGGGATCGGCTGGCCCCAGGGTCCGCCGGTGCCTTCGCCGCGCTCCAACAGGTTGGGCGGGGTATGGGCGTTCAGCACGTCGGTGTCGGCCCAATGCTCGTGCACGCGGCCCCACGGATCGGCCCAGTAATCGAAGAGCTGACTGCCGATCAGGTGGCGGCCAATGCCCCACATGTGCTGGTAGCCTTTTTTCTGCAAATGCTCGTTGCCGACCATCACATCGTCGATGTCGGCCGCCTCGTAGGACAGGTGGTTAAGCCCGCTCTTGTCGCCGCGGATGCAGAAGAACGCGTGGTGATCGACGTAATCATCGCCGCGGTCGAGGCGATTGAAGGAGCCGACCACATTGGTTTTCTCCCCGGCATAGAACTCGTCTGAGCAGCGGAAGCCGAGCATCTCGCGATACCAGCCCAATGTCTTGTCGAAATTCTTTGTCATGATCACGAAGTGGCCGAAGCGTTTGATATGCGACGGACCGCGTTCTATGCGGAACAACTCGCCCTTGCGGCGGTATTTGTTGTCCCCTGAATTGACGGCGGGACGCTTGACCGGGAGCGGATCGAGCATCTGCATCCCGTAGACGATTTCGACCTGGTATCCGTCGGGATCGGTCAGGCGCACACGTTTGCCGCCGCCCGGCTCGTCGATGTCCTCGATCGGCGACGCGCCGTCGGCGCGCGAGATCTTCTCGAGATCCTCCATGCTCCCGGCATGGACGGCGATGCCGACATACCGCGGTTCGCCGAGTTCGGTGACATGAAGGTGGTGCGGCGCGTCGGTACCGCGCATATAGAGCGCATTCTTCGTCCGGTCGGCACGGACCATGCCGAAATCGGTCAGGAACTCCTCCTGCTTGTCGAGATCGGGCGACCGCAGCCGGCCGTAGGCGAGATCGAAGGCTTTGATCACAGGCATGACAACCTCCCGAAAGTGAATATGGGGCGCATCTTAGAATATTTCGAAGTCGGACCGGAACAATGGAGTGAGCCATGAGCTCCACCCTCGAGGCGATCATCAAGCCGCGGATCCGCGATCTCGGCGACGGGTTCACGGTGCGCCGCGCCCTTCCATCGAAAGAGCGCCGCACGGTGGGGCCGTTCGTGTTTTTCGATCAGATGGGACCGACCGTGCTGCGTCCGGGAACGGGGCTCGACGTTCGTCCACATCCGCATATCGGCCTTGCCACCGTGACCTACCTCTTTGATGGCGAGATCCTGCACCGCGACAGTCTCGGAACGGTCCAGCTGATCCGCCCGGGTGAGGTCAATTGGATGACAGCAGGCCGCGGCATCGTGCATTCGGAACGTACGCCGCCCGAGCTGCGCGCCGGCGGCGCCAGCCTCTTCGGGATCCAGACCTGGATCGGTCTGCCCCGGCAGCGAGAGGAGGTCGCGCCTTCTTTCGTGCATCACGCAAAGAGCGCATTGCCGGTGCTCGAAGGCGGCGGCAAGCATGTTCGAATCATTGCCGGGGAGTTCCAAGGCGCTCGGTCGCCGCTTGCTGTTTTTTCGAACACGCTTTACGCCGATGCGGCGCTTGCCGCAGACGCCCGGCTGGAGCTTCGCGCGGAATACCCGGAGCGCGCGATCTATATCGCCGAAGGTCATATCGAAGTCGCACAGAACACCTTCGAAGCCGGCCGCCTGCTCGTCTTTCCACCCGGCGACATCGTCGTGATAAGCGCGACCGTACCGGCCCGGTTGCTGCTGCTCGGCGGCGAGCCGCTCGACGGGCCGCGTCATCTCTGGTGGAATTTCGTCTCGAGCTCTGCCCAGCGCATCGAGCAGGCCAAAGCCGATTGGCGGGAAGGCCGGTTCCCGACTGTGCCGGGCGAAACGGAGTTTATCCCGCTTCCCGAAGAGCCATAGCGGCGTCTCACGGCGAGCCCCGGGCCCACTGACATGAAGCTGCTAGTATAACCCAGCTTGCGTGCCACACAGAGGAGCTTCCCGGATGACCATCATAGATTCCCAGGTCCATGCTTATGAAGCGAACACCTCGAAGCGGCCCTGGCACAGCGTGCCGAACTGGCCCGATCACGTCACGGGTGACGAGATGGTGGCAGCGATGGACAAGGTCGGCGTCGACGGCGCGATCTTTATCTCCGCCTTTTCGATGTACCAGTACGACGCCAGCTATGCGGTAGAGGTGCAACGGACCCATCCCGGCCGGTTCGCGCTCGTTAAGCCGGTCAACCCGGACGATCCGGCGGTTGCCGATGTCATCGCCGACTGGAAGAAAACGCCGGGTACGGTCGGCATCCGCATCATGCTGACGCAAGAGGCGAAACGCGCGCCGGACGACCCGGGCCTCGACCGGATAGCACGGGCGGCCGTTCGCCACGATTTCCCGGTCAACGTGCTGTTCTGGGGCAATGTGGACGCGGGTACCGCGCTGATCGACCGCCATCCCGATACGCGCTTCATCATCGACCACCTCGGCATCCTGCAGCCGCGCGTGCCGCCGGCGCCGCCGCAGCCCTGGGCCGACCTCCCGAAGGTACTGGAACTCGCCAAGCGCCCGAACGCCGTGATCAAGGTGAGCGGCGCGTGCACGTTGTCGCGGCAGCCATATCCCTTCCCGGACATTTGGGACCCGCTTGCCCGCGTATTTGATGCCTGGGGCTTTGATCGCTGCTTGTGGGGCACGGACTGGACGCGCGCGTTCGCCGTCGTCAATTACGAGCAGGCCGTCGAGCCCTTCTTAAAGACTGACCGCCTTACCGACACTGAGCGGGCAATGCTGATGGGCGGCGCCTGCGCCAAGGCTTACGGCTGGTCGCCAAGAAAAATTAGCACTGAGTTGTTCGTGTATCAGGGTGACGGGGCGAGACCGGCGAATTACCGCTATTGGCAGCGGCGACCGACCTCGGTCTTATGAATGAGGGGGAACGGCGCCGAAAGCCGACCTAGCCGGCTCCTGCGGCGCTACGCCATCGTCAGCACCATCCGAAACCGTGCGTCGCCCCGCATCATCCGCCCGTAGGCCTCCGATGCGTGCTCGAGCGGCATTGTCTCGATCATCGGACGTACACCCGAGAGCACGCTAAAGGCGAGTGTGTCCTGCGAATCAATCGCCGTCCCAGCGGCGTGACCTACGACGCTCCGGCTCGCGCCAATCAGCTGCAGCGACGTGACCTGGATCGGCTCAGCATCGACACCGATTACGATAAGTCGGCCGCGGACTGCGAGCCCATCGATCACCGGCGTCATCGCTTTCGCGCTGGCGACGGTCGCCAGCACGGCCCGAGCGCCGCCAAGCCGATTGAGAGCAGCCGCCACGTCTTCGGTTGCGCTATCGATGAAGTGGTGCGCGCCGAGCTTACGGGAGAGCGCCTCCTTGTCGGCGCCACGGGCAATAGCGACGGTGCGGAAGCCGAGCTTATTTGCGAACTGCACCCCGAGATGGCCAAGCCCGCCGATCCCGAGGATCGCGACCACGTCGCCCGGCATTGCGCCGCTGTGGCGGAGCGCATTGAAGGTCGTGACCCCAGCGCAGAGCAGCGGGGCGGCTTCGGCGGCGCCAAACTCGTCGGGGATCGCAGCGAGCGCGTTGGCGGGGGCCACCATCGCCTCGGCATAGCCGCCGTCATACGAGATGCCGGGTATGCGCAGGTTGCGGCAGTCGATCAGCCAGCCCCGCCGGCACGGCTCGCAATGCCCGCAATTCCCTCCAAACCAGCCGACGCCGACGCGCTGCCCGGCGCGCCAGCCCTCCACGCCAGCGCCGACTGCTTCGATCACGCCGGCGATCTCGTGCCCAGGAATGCGCGGGAAGGAAAGGTTGGGCCACTGCCCTTCGACTGTGAAACTGTCGCTGTGGCACACACCGCAGACCTCGACGCGGACGCGGACCTCGCTCGGCCCTGGCTCGGGTATGTCGCGCTCGACGAGCTCAAGCGGGCCGCCCGCCCGCGCCACCTGCACCGCCCGCATCTTTGCCATCGCCGCCTCCCAGTCAGCGCCAGGATGCCGCGCCCGGTGCCGTTCAACCAGGATGGGGTCACTGGATGCGCATCGCCACGCCAGGTGCCCCGATGAACAGGTGAAGGATAGACCTGGGTCGACCGGGCTGCAACGGCCCGGGCAGGATTGTCAGCGGTTAGCGTCCCACGGCTGGGTGTGAAGCGTCTCATGGAGATGCGGCAAAGCATCATCATTCTGTGATGCCGCGGCCCCACCGCGTTATCTACAATGGCCGCCATCATCGACAAGACGGAGACAATTATGAACGCGAAACTGGGCTGCCGTGCTGCAGCCATGATCGCCATTATCGCCATGCTATCGACTGTGGCTGGAGCCCGTGCCGTCGCTGCGGTGGAAACGCTGCACTTCGCGGTCGGACCTTTTCAGCCAACTGCAACCGACACGAAGAAGGCCTATGAGCCGTTCTTCGCGTACCTCGCGAAGTCGCTCGGCACCGACTACGACGTTCAGGTCTCAAGCGACTGGGCAGGACTGGCGACTGCGCTCGCCAATGATCAGGCGGACATTGCCTGGATGGGTCCGTGGGGTTACGTGCTTGCGAACCATGCCGGCGGCGCCGAAGCCATCGCCATGGTTAAATACGACGGAAAGCCCCTCTACCATGCCATTATCGTCGGCAAGCCGGGCCTCGGCATCAAGCAATGGCCACAAGATGCCAAGGGCATGAGCATCTCATTTGCCGATGTGGGCTCGACCTCAGGTTGGTTGATTCCAACCTACTGGTTCAAGTCGCAAGGGATCGACCCGAAGACTTTTTTCAACTACCGGGACGGCGCTTCGCATCCGGCGAACGAGCTGGCTGTCGTCAACGGGCAGGTCGACCTCGCGACCGACTATGATCGCAACCGCAACAGCATGATCGAGACCGGCCGGCTTCCTGCGAACGCTACCGAGGTGGTTTGGACCTCGGATCCGCTGCCGAATGACGCGCTCGCGGTTCGCAAGGGGTTGGACAAAGCCATGGCCGCAAGGGTGCAGCAGCTGGTGCTGGCGATCGACCCTGATCAGGCCAAATCCATCATGCCCGCCCACTACACCGGGTGGGTCGCAGCAACACATGCGGATTACAAGATGATCGAACAAGCGGGCCTGGCCGTCGGCGCCCTGAAGGCCACCAACTGACCCGGTCCGACGGTGTCATCCGGCTCGTCGAGGGTGACGAGACACGCTATGTCGAGCCGGCGTCGGGCTGGTTTCCACGTCGGCGACTGCGTTTCATGCTGGCCCTTCTCGTCGGCGTCGCTAGGTACGCAGCTTGCTTTCACTATGCCGAAATAGATCTCGGGCGGCTCTGGGTCGGTCTACCAAAACTTCTCCACTGGACAGCGCAGGCATGGCCGCCCGATCTCAGCGAGCTCGATCTGCTA
This sequence comes from Alphaproteobacteria bacterium, assembly GCA_019244535.1. Lineage (GTDB taxonomy): Bacteria > Pseudomonadota > Alphaproteobacteria > ATCC43930 > CGMCC-115725 > AP-15. The sequence goes on along the minus strand of JAFASL010000329.1, from coordinate 2,370 downwards.
TTGTTCCGAGCAGCGCAAACTGTGGCGATGGCGACGATTGGCACCAGCCTCGCCGTTTTGATCGCGGCGCCCCTTTGTTTACTCGCCGCGCGCAATGTCATCCCGGAGAGTTTTGTCTATCACCCGGCACGTTGGCTGCTTGATCTGCTGCGCGGCGTCGACAGCTTCGTTTTCGCTTTGCTTTTCGTAGCGGCGGTGGGTCTGGGCCCATTTGCCGGCGTACTCGGGATTGGCCTTCACTCGGCAGGGAGCATTGCCAAGCTCTGGTCCGAGGCTATCGAAACGATCGAGCCTGGTCCGCTCGAAGCGGTCGCGATGACCGGTGCCGGGCGGCTCAAATTGGTCTCTTATGCGCTGCTGCCGGACGTGCTGCCAGCTCTGTTGTCCACCAGTCTCTACATTTGGGAATTCAATATCCGTTCCTCGACGGTTCTCGGGCTGGTAGGTGCCGGCGGTATCGGACAGGACCTGAAGAACGCAGTGGATCTGTTAGACTTCCGCAGTGTCGCGACGATCATCCTGATCATTTTGGCGATGGTCACGGCAATCGATCGGACCAGTGCCTGGTTACGGCGGAGGCTGATCTGAGCACGCCGACGATCGAAGTCCATGGGCTCGGTAAGCGCTATGACGGGAAGCCGGTGCTCAGTGACGTCAGCTTTACCATTATGCCCGGTGAGGTTGTCGCTTTGATCGGCCCCAGCGGGGCCGGAAAAACCACGCTGTTCCGCTGCCTCGCCCGGCTAGCCGAGGCCGATGACGGCGAAATCCACCTGCTCGGCCGTTCGATCAGACTGATGCGATCTGGCCAGCTGCGCACTGCCCGCCGCGATATTGGCCTGGTGTTCCAGCAGCATAATCTGATCCGCCGTCGCTCAGCTCTGCACAATGTGCTGGCTGGCCGGCTCGGTCGGGTCCCGTTGTGGCGCGCGATGGCGAGGCGGTTCAAGGGAGATGATCGACAGAGGGCCTATGCGGCGCTCGACCGGGTCGATTTGCTGGATTTCGCCGACCGTCGTGCGGACCGCCTTTCCGGCGGGCAACAGCAGCGTGTCGCGATTGCCCGGGTGCTCGCCCAGGAAAGCCGAGTGATCCTGGCTGACGAACCGGTCGCGAGTCTTGACCCGGCCGCGGCCGTATCAGTGCTCTCGCTATTGCGCGATATCGCGCACGATCGCGGTATCACGGTGCTGTGCAGCCTACACCAGATCGACTTAGTCCCTGGTTTCGCTGATCGGGTCGTCGTTTTGCGTGCTGGTCGGCTGGTAATTGACGACGCGATCAAGAACTTTCGGTCGTTGCCAGCTGGGGGAGATATCTACGCGGACCAAGGTGAACAGTAGGCCCATAATAATCTAATCGGTGCCAGGGTAAACACTGGGGCAGGTTTGCTGTGCATGGAGCGTGGCGACTTCAAAAACCGGGCTGCCTGCAAGGACCGACTGCATCGAGTCGATAGCGGCTGACCGTTGTGCAGAATTCTTGGCATCACATCCGTTTGCCGGCTTACCGCACCCTAAACCGACCCTAGCAGAGGGTGTTGGACGTCAGATCTCATCCACCGAGTGAAAAAGCTGGTTCCGGCAGCGGAGGTCGTGGAATATTCCGGAATGCTGTCGGTACAGGAGACTCGTTTTCTTGCGAGCTGCCGGATCGGTCATCTTGCGACCGCCGACCAGCATGCGACGCCCCATCTCGTGCCGGTATGCTTTGTCGAGAGTGAGGGGGCGCTCTACATCTCGATCGACGAGAAGCCAAAGGGCGATCCGCGTCGGTTGAAGCGCCTGCGGAACATCGTCGAGAACCCGGTCGCCACTTTTGTCGCCGATCGCTATGACGAGGACTGGACCCGGCTCGGCTGGGTCATGGTGCGCGGCCCGGCCGAGATCCTCGCGGGGGGCGCCGAGCACGACCGCGCGCAGGATCTTCTGCGGTCGCGCTACCGCCAATATCAGGCGATGGAGCTCAAAAGCCTCCCTGTCATCGTCATTCGCATCGAGCGCGTGTCGAGCTGGGGCAACCTTTCCGTCGCGTAGACGCGACGCGAAGTTGCCGCATTTCGGTATATCTTCGAACGGCCCGAAGTTCGCTGTCGATACCTCTTCGCAACACGTGCAGAGACACTCGGTTATAGAGGCACGCGGGAGGCTAAAGCCCCGCAAGAGGGTTTCCGGCCGAAGGGCTATCGGAAGTAAAATGGGGGTTGCGAGCCATGGAGGGACGGATGGATTTTGGCGCGGCGATGTTTTTTACCGATTACTCGATGACTCCGGCCGAGCTCGGTCAGGCATTGGAAGCGCGCGGCTTCGAGTCGATCTGGGCGCCTGAGCACTCGCACATTCCAAGCACGCGCAAAACACCTCCGGCCGG
>JAFASL010000109.1 GCA_019244535.1 Alphaproteobacteria bacterium | reverse complement strand
CATGGCGTCGGCAGCGAGGAATGGAGCGCTGACGGTTTTGAAAGGTTCACCGCGAATTAGACAAAGACCCCTTGAGGGTCGATTTGGTGAACCAATTGCGCTCGCGTGACGTCCTCCGGCGTATTGTCTGTCCCGGGCCGCGACCGGCAGGCGGCGCACACTGCCAGCAGGGTGAGTAGCGCCCGCGTTTGCTGGCGCAATTTCGTCCCGGCGCCACGCTGGTCATGGTCGGCGATTGTCACCCCGCGACATTGTCTTGGCTCGGCGCGGTTGCCGGCAATGTGATTGTCCCGTTGGGGGTCGATCGCTTTGGCCAATCCGGCGATATCCCGGACCTGTATCGCGCGTACCAGATCGACAGCCACGCAATCCTCGGCGCCGCTGCCCGCCTGCCTCCTCGCACTGCACTGAAATTACGATCTTAGGGGGTCGCCGCCCGGTATTTCGTGTAGCGCTGACCCCATTCGAACAAGGCCTTCAGGACCGGGCGCAGCTCGTTGCCGACATCGGTCAGAGCATATTCGGCGCGCGGCGGATGTTGCTCGTAAAAGCGCCGCTCGACGATCTCTGCTTCCTCGAGGCGCTTCAGCCGCAATGATAACGTATTGGGGCTGATCCCGTTCAAGGAGCGCTCCAAATCCTGAAACTTCCGCGGTCCGAACCGTACGAGATCGCGCAGGATCAGGATCGTCCAGCGGTCGCCAATCACGGCAAGCGACCGGGCGATCGGACAGTGAAACGGCGCAAAAATTGTGAACGGTTTGGTCATCGTTTTCCCTGATCGCCCTCCTGATACGACGGTAACCGAAACGTGATCAGATTGATAATGACTTCTCCGTTAATAGTAACTATTATATATGAAGGTATGATGGGGAGGGCCTGATGACTGCCGCAATTTTGCGTGCCGACACCGCTCCGCCGCGCCGGGGATGGCATTCGCTCTTATGGAGCATACCACTGACTGCGCTATGGGCCGACCTCACCTACAACTTTCCGATTGTTTCGGCCAGCGGCGTACAGATCGTAGCCGTCCGCATCTTTATTCACGTGCTGGTGGCGCTGGGCCTTTGGCTGGCGCTCGAGCGTACCGATTTGACGCCGGGTCAACGCCGCAGTTTCTGGCTGGCGGTTCTGATTCTCTATACTCTGTGGCTCGCTGTGATCTGGAGTTGGGCAATCAACGGCGTGTTCCTATCGCGCGTTAGCCCAGTGCCCCTGTTGCCGCTGGCGATTTTCCTTCCGGTGATCATCGGCACGCCAATCTTGCTGGTTTCAAGGCGCATGGGGCAAGTGCTCGACGCGATGCCGGCGAGCTGGCTGATAGCACTGCAGCTCTACCGAGTATTCGGCAGTGTGTTTCTGGTCGGCTGGGCGCGGAATGTCATTCCCGGTGTGTTTGCTTTGCCGGCTGGGATTGGCGACGTCATCACAGGCCTGCTCGCGGTACCCTTTGCAATCTCAGTCGCAGCGGACACGCCCGAAGCGCGCAGCGCGGCGATTGGTTGGAACGTGTTCGGACTTTTCGACTTCGCGGTCGCGGTCAGTATTGGGCTGATGATCGCACCAGGGCCGTTCCAGCTGATAGTCCCGAGCATTCCCAACGCGACAGCCGGAATGTATCCCAATGTGATGATCCCGGCCTTCGCCGTGCCAAGTTCGATCCTGCTGCACGCGCTGTCACTACGACAGCTCAGGCGACGCAACTATTCGCAGCGCTTATTGGCTGCCGCGTCGACCCATCGCCAAACAGGCTGAAAGCTGAGAACGACTATCTGGCGACCCCTGGCGGCAGGATCTCCTTTTCGCCCAGGACCTCCGACCGGTAGAGCTCGGAAATGGAGGCCCAGCGCAATTCGCAGATTTCTTCGGCGACCTGCTCGGCGCGTGCTTCGAGCTGCGGCGTGTCGAGGTATCGGCCGCAGAGCTGGATCTGGCGCCGGCTGTGCTCGACATCGGCGGCATCGTGCTCGGTGAAGAACTCGATCTCCGGCGCATTGCGCTTGAAGCCGTAATGCTTCTCGAAGGCGGGCAACAGCACCTCACCGATCAGGCCCGGCATCTGGCCTTCTTGGGTCGTCTGCATCGCCAGGATGACGCCGACCGGCTCGTTTGCCGTCGTGTGGTACATGTAGAGCGAGCGCGCCCACCACGCCGGCGGCATCTTCGTGCTCCGGACCTCCTCCTCGGTGAGGCCGGCGGCGCGGCAGAAGCGCAGGATCAGCTCATTGTGGTCGTGCGGCTCGTGTCCCGGCTCCGGAATCGCCTTGAACCCTTCCTCCTCGGCGATGTTCTCGGCGATCATCTTGCGGACATCTTCAAAGTGGTAGCCGCGCGCATAGAGCATGCCAAAGCTCGCCAGCGCGCGTGATACGAAATGGTAATGCAAGGCCTGATAGCGGCCGAGGGCCCGCAGCGGCAGCTTGCCCTCGCCAAAGGCGAGAAAGAAGGGATGCCGCTTCGTATGCCAGCGCTCGCGAATGGCCAGTATCCGGTCGGTGATCGGGCTGTTCGATCCGAGATTGCCGTTGCGCGCCATTGCCGTTCCCTCCGCCTCTAAACCATTTCGGCGAGCATAGCGCAGGGGACTCGGTTCGGAAACAGGGCCTGGGAGTACCGTCGAAAATCAGCCGTGCCGACTGAACGAACCTAAAACGTCATCAAAACATCATCTTACCGTAACCAGAGCGCAATGCTCCGTTGGTTCGAATGCCGCCTCAATTTTGGCGATTAGGGGACAACGGATGCCGACTCGCGGTCAATTCACGTCGACTTCAAGCCGAATTGCACGAGCCGGGATCTGCCTGCTCGCCGCGTGCGGTTTCTGTCGACCGAGCCTCGCCGGGGAGAGCACTGGCGCCGCTACCGCATCCCCGATCGAGCACCTAGTCGTCATCTTTCAGGAAAACGTCTCTTTCGACCACTATTTCGCGACCTACCCCGTTGCGCTGAACCCGAAGGGCGAGCCGTCCTTTTCTGCAGTCGATGACATGCCTTCGGTAAACGGGCTCGGCACCTTGATCAACGGCCAACCCGAAGGGGTGCTGCTGACCAACAACCCCAACGCCAGCAATACGGCAAACGGGTCCAATGCGATCAATCCGTTCCGTCTCGACCGTTCGCAAGCCTCGACCTGTGACCAGGACCACGCCTATGGGGACGAGCAGAAGGCGTTCGACCAGGGGCTGATGGACCTCTTCCCAGCCAGCGTCGGCGCCGGGAGTTGCACGCCTCCCTATGGCTGGGGAAAAGGAAACGGGCTCGTGATGGGTTATTTCGACGGGAACACCGTTACGGCGCTGTGGAATTACGCGCAAAACTTTGCAATGAACGACAATTCCTATGGGACGGCATTCGGGCCGTCGACGCCGGGATTGCTCAATCTCGTCGCTGGCATCACCTATCCCGCGACACCCGGTGCCCCGTCCACGAAGGTAGTGCCGAACAATGCGGGGCCGGGCACGCTGGTCGGCGACCTCGATCCGACCGACGACGTATGCTCCAGCGGAACGACGGTCTCGATCGGCGCGAAAAACATCGGCGATTTGCTGAACGCAAAAGGTATCGGCTGGGGCGCGTTTATGGGTGGCTTCGACCTGACAGTCACCAACCCGAACGGGACTACAGGCTGCAAGCGGTCGAGCCCGGCGACGGCGGCCAATGGAGGTCCGACGAACGACTACATTCCGCATCACGCGTTTTTTCAGTATTTCACCTCGACCGCCAATCCGACCCACAAGCGGCCGAGTTCGGCCAAAGCAATCGGAACGTCAAACGACGGCGGAGCTAATCATCAATACGACCTCCACG
>JAFASL010000912.1 GCA_019244535.1 Alphaproteobacteria bacterium | reverse complement strand
ATTGGCGAGGTATCGGGTCGATGCTGAGCCTGCCGCTTCCCTCGCAGCGGAGTTGGCGGGCAGCAGGTGGTTGAGGCGACTGCGGGATCGGTCGCGCAGCAAGGAAGCGTCTTTCGCCTTGCGAGACGTGGTACGGGCTATCGATGATGCCTTATTCGAGATAGCAACCGCACCCGGGGAGCCCCGTAACGCACAGGCAGTAATCGTTGCGGTCGGATGGGCCGCGCAGGTCCTGGCCGCTCGTCCCAAGCTGTGGGATCGGCTGCCGCCGCCGCCTCTGTTGAACGCGGAGTGGGTTCGTCGGGCGTATGTCGACTCGCCCGAATTTCGGATCGCTGTGGTACTGGGATGGCTCCATGCACGAGCGCTGGACCGGCGGCCCCGAGGAGAGGGGGCCCTTGCCACGGGGCAAGCCGATGCCCCGAATTCGGATGAGAATTGGCGAGCAATCCTGCCGATGCGCGTCCATTTCGCACCAGTCGATCGCGAGCGCGCATCTGACTGGAGCGAGGGCGAAGGCGGCACGCTCGCAGTCTGGCGAAGCGGCGCGCTCATTGCCAACCTTTGCGAGGTCGCACGGCGGCGGCTCGTGGAGCAAACTAGAGTCGGGTATCCTGACAAGCCCTTTTCTGGGGTGATCGGGGTCGGCGGCGGCGACATTGCCGCTTTTCTCGATGGAGGCACCGGTTTCGACCGGCTCGTGGCCGATCTGCTCGCAGGTCTCTCTTGGGTGAGTTGGCCGGACAAAGAGGAACGAAAGAGGCTCTTTGAAGTCTGGAGATCGGAACCGGGACCGCTGCCGCTGACTTATGCCGCCCTGAAGCCGCTGTTCACGCCTGACGCGGTGCTGAAAGAGCCCTCCCTTCGCCTGCCCGAACGTCTCCGGCTTCCGATCCCGCCCGCCCTGCCAAGCTTGCTTGCGGTCAACCGGGTATCGGACGCGTTGCGGCTCGGCATGGACCGGGCGCGAGGCTCCGGTTTGCCGACGCCGTTTATCAGCGCTCAGCCGTCGTCAGGCCCGAACGACGGACGCCGCCTGCTGGCTGCGCTGACAATACCGGTCCACCGCGGTGTCTTACGCGATTGCATCTCCCGCGCCTATACGTTTGAGGATGAACCCGAACATGCCGATTGACCTCGCGCCCCTGGGTGACGCCCACCGCCTGTTGTTGCAGGTAGAATTGCAGGCCTTGCAGGGAAGCCGCTTCCAGCCGACCGGCTTCCCCAACCTCGGTCCAGCACTCTACCGCGGCCCGGGCAGTGATGACCTGCTGCTGGTCGAGTCTGCCCAAAGCATGGCCAATCGACTCGAAGGAGTATGTTGGGACGAAGTCGCGGATGATTGGGTTAAAACGCTTCGGGGAATCCCGCTCGTAAAGGTCCGCGATAGTGCTGGTCGGCCAATGACCAACAGCGTGCTCGATTCCCATCGACTCAATTCTTCCTATATTCTTGATGCACAGGGACAAGACGGAAGCAATAGTCCCTTCGTAGCCATAATCAGCGAGCGTCTCTCGGCCATAGCGCCGAACGGGCCAGTGAAAATCCCGGAACTGGCTAAATTCGTTTTCTGCTACTGCCCAAACTCACTGTTACATGGGGTTTTCTTTGCCAACCGACCTCACAACGAGAGGATTGGCGGAGGTCGCTTGCGTTTGGCTCGTGTCCTCAGTTCATTCATCGAAGCATCAGGTGTCAGAATAGCGGCGAGCGGAGGGGTGAAGATCGACCGGCAGGATGCCTCAGGCAAAACTGACGGAGGCTCAGCGGAGACCGGTTACGGCAACGTACCGTTTCCGCGCGAAGAATTCACTGCTGAATCGATCATCGCATATTTCAACCTCGATCTTGCGCAGCTGCGCGGCTACGGGTTGGGCGGGGCCGCCGTGCGGTTTATGGTCGTTTTTGCCTTCTATAAGATTCGCGCGCTAATGGAGCGTGGACTGCGGTTGCGTACCGCGTGCGATTTAGCGCCGGTTGGAGATGGGCTCATTGCGACTGCGCCCGCCGGCTACGCTCTTCCCGAACTTGCCGAGCTCGAGGCGGAGATGCCGCAGCTGATCGAGGCCGTCGCCGCCGAAGGACTATTCGCCGAACCCCGGGTGACGACGGTCGTCTACCGCAAGAAGTGACGCAAGTGTTCGCGCTCGTCTTTCGCTTCCCGGCAGGACGCTATCACGCGACGCCTTGGGGCCGACACGTCAACGAAGGCGAAGTCGCTTGGCCGCCTGAGCCCTACCGGATCTTGCGTGCGCTGATCGCCACTTGGCATCGCACTGCCGATCGTGCGCGTTACGGCGAGGATGCCCTCGCACACCTGATCGAGGCACTCGCGAGCGAGCTCCCAATATTCAGTCTGCCTGATGCGGTGCACGCCCATACCCGGCACTACATGCCGCAAGGCA
>JAFASL010000893.1 GCA_019244535.1 Alphaproteobacteria bacterium | reverse complement strand
CATGACCCTCGGCGACATAGGCGTGTCTGCTCTCAATCAGCCGCTCGATCATCGCGATCATCTGCGGGATGTACTCGGTCGCCCGCGGCTCGATGTCGGGCAGCAGGTTGCCGAGCGCGGCCATGTCCTCGTGAAACGCCTTGGTCGTCCGCGCCGTCAGCGCCGCAATTGGCTCGTTGTTCTTGCGCGCGGCGGCGTTGATCTTGTCCTCGATGTCGGTGATGTTCCGGACATAGCGGACGTGCTCGCGCCCATAGATGTCGCGTAATAGCCGGTAGAGCACGTCGAACACGACGATCGCGCGGCCATTGCCGATATGCGCGCGGTCATAGACTGTCGGTCCGCAGACATAGAGGCGCACCCGCTCGCGGTCGAGTGGCTCGAAGGGCTCCTTGCGGCGGGTCAGCATGTTGTAGAGGTTCAGCGGCATGGCTAGGGGGTAGCAGATTGCGCTCCGATCGTCCACGCGATCGAACTTCCCGAGCCGCTGCCTGACCCTTATCAGGCACAATCATTACTTGTATCAATTATTATACTTGCCCTGTTACGTCTGCAGTGCAGCAAAACTCACGGTTGGTTGTATCGTAAATCCCTGTCCTTAAATGGGCGGGTCTCGGCCACGGCCCTCTTTGATCCGCCAGATGGGAGCCATCACCAAAATAAAGAGGCGAGTTTAGGACGCTGCGGACAATCCCGGCCGTGACCATTTCTGATGGCACGCCCGCGCAAAAGGGAGTTCTGGGCTCCTCTCATAGAGCCGTTTCAACTGTTGATCAGCCGCCAGATTCGCTCTGGTGTGATTGCGCCCCCGAGATCGGTGACGCCGAGCGGGGCCAGTGCGTCCAGGATCGCGTTGCCGATGGCCGGGAAGGCGGCGATCGCGCCGGCTTCGCCGCAGCCTTTGACGCCGAGCGGGTTGGTTGTGCAGCGCGTGCCGTTAAAGCCGAGCTCGAGAGAGGGAAGATCGTCGGCCCGCGGCATCGCGTAATCCATGAAAGAGCCGGCAACGAGCTGGCCGGAACCGGGATCGTACATGGCGTGTTCGAGCAGGGCTTGGCCGACGCCTTGCGCGATCGCGCCATGCGCCTGGCCCGTGGCGATCATCGGATTGACCAGAACGCCGTAATCGTCAACCGCGGTGTAACGGGCGAGTTTCACTTCCCCGGTGTCGCGGTCAATCTCGACCTCGACGACGTGGGCCCCGTTGGGGAACGTCATCCATTCCCGGGTCCAGGCGTGATAGGTGTCGAGCGGCGTTCCTCTGTTGCGAGCGACCGCTGCGACATCGGCGAGTCCAATCGAGCGGTCGGTGCCGGTCACGACAAACCGGCCGTCCTCGAAGCGGATATCGGCTTCCGCCGCCTCCAGCGCATCGGCGGCGATGCGCGTGCCCTTCGCGACAATCTCCTCCGAGGCGCGCCAGATTGCAGTGCCGCCCATGTAAGTCGCGCGCGAGCTGCCGTGCCCACCACCTAATGGAATCCGGTCGGTGTCTCCTTGAACGAGGCGGATATATTCGTTTGGCAGACCGAGGCGGTCGGCAAGGATCTGCGGAAAGGTCGTCTCGTGGCCCTGCCCGATCGTCTGTGTGCCGGTGATTAACGACACTGTGCTGTCGGGCTCAAAGCGGATGTCGACATTCTCGTGCGGCGAACCGCCGGTGCCTTTGATGTGATAGGCGAAGCCAAGACCGCGCAGAGCGCCGCGGGCCTCGCTCCCCCGTCGCCGAGCCGCAAAGCCTGCAACATCCGCAGCCGCCAACGCGCGGTCGAAGGTCTGCGGAAATGCCCCGCTGTCGACGGTACTGCCGAATGCATTGGTCATCGGCATCGCCTCAGGCGGGACCATGTTGATCCGCCGCAATTCGGCGCGGTCGAAGCCGCATTGGATCGCCGCCTTGTCGATGAGCCGTTCGATGATGTTCACCGCTTCTGCAAAGCCGGGGCCGCGCGTGACGCCGACCGGCGCCGTATTGGACAACACCGCGCTGACCTGCAGCTCGACTGCCGGGATGCGGTAGACCGTACCTGGCAGATGAGCGTACTGGAACGTCTGCACACCTCCCGTACTCACCAGATAAGCCCCAGCATTGGCCACGCTCTTTATGCGCAACGGCAAAAAACGGCCATCGGCGTCAAGCGCCAAGGCAGCCTCGGCCTGGTGATCGCGCGCCTGGTGGTCAGAAAGAAAACCCTCGCTGCGGGTGGCGATCCATTTCACGGGACGGCCGACGCGCTTCGCAGCCCACGGGATCAGCACGTGCTCGGGATAGATGAAATTCTTGGCGCCGAAACCGCCGCCGACATCGGACGCAACAAATCGCACTGCCGTCGGCTGCACGCCCAATGCACGCGCCGTGTTGTCACGCGTCGCATGGATGCTCTGGCTCGAGACATGCACAGTATAGCGGCGCGTCTCGGGATCGTAGGAGCCGACGACGCCGCGCGGTTCCATCGGATTGGTGACGATCCGGTGATTGTCGATGTGAAGTTCGACAACATGCGCTGCTGCCGCGAATGCGGCTTCGACTGCAACGCCGTCGCCGGTGCGCCAATCGAAACAGAGATTGCCCGGCACTTCGGCTGAAATCGCAGGCACCCCCGGCGCCAGCGCGGCGGTGGCCGTTGTCACAGCTTCCAGGGGGACATAATCGACCGCGACCTGCTCGGCGCCGTCGAGCGCCTGGGCTCGCGTTTGGGCAACGATCAACGCAACCGGCTCGCCGACATAGCGGACCTTGTCTTCAGCCAATAGAGGTTGCGGCGCGAACGCGAACGGCTCGCCGGTTTGGACATTGGCTTCCGCTGAAGGCCGCAACGGCTGCAGCCCGTCGACCCGTACATCCGCTGCAGTCAATACCACGAGCACACCCGGCGCCGCGCTCGCCCTCGCAGTGTCGATCGACAGGATGGGGGCATGCGCATGCGGCGATCGCAGCACCGCCGCATGCACCAGCCGCTCGAAGGGCAGATCGTCGAGATAACGCCCGTGGCCGGTGACAAAACGCAGATCCTCCCGGCGCTTTGGTGCGTCGCCAATGACCGAGCGGGGCGGAATCACCGAAAGGGCATGCAGCAGGTGCCTGGGGCCATCGGCAGCGTCGGGTCAGCTGCTTCGGCTCATGTCTTGTCCAGCCAGACGGTGTCCTGCCGAACGACATCATAAACGCCGAAGAAGTCATAGGGATCGAGGCCCTTCACGTAATTGTACCAAACATCATTGATCTTTTCCCAGGCCACCGGCAATACTGGCGGATCCTCTTCCATGATGGCTTCGGCCTGGCGAACCAATGCCAAGCGCTTGGCCGGATCGACCTCCCGGTCGATCTGGTCAACCAGTGCATTGAATTTGGCATTGTCCCAGAACGAATAATTCTGCGGACCACCAGTGCGGTACCAGGCATTGAAATAATCCGAGGGGTCGAGCAGGGTCGAAACGATCGCACCGATCGCCAGGTCGTAATGCCCACTCAGAGTGTCGTCGAACCAGACCGATTCGACGACGGTGCGCAGGTTGCATTGGACATTGAGCCCTTCCTGCAGCATCGCCTGGATGGCCTGCGCCCAGAGTTTGAAGCTGGCGACATCGCGGACCATGAAATCCAATCCCTTGAGGCCGTCGGCGTGACCCGCCGCCGTCATCAGCGCGCGCGCTTCCTTGAGGGCAGCCCCGGTGTCCGTCTGATAGCCGACGCGTTTGCTGAGTTCGTCAGGCGGCGTCGCGAAGTCGGAAAACGGGTAAATAAAGCCGCCGACCTGCATTGGTGTCACATCCTTGACGACATCGATTAAGGCCGGCCGGTCGAACGCGAGGTGCAATGCCCGACGGATCCGAGGATCGTCGAAGGGCTTTTTCTTGCTGTTGACCCAAACGCCTTGAATGACACTCTGGTTGAATGCGGTCGTGGAGAGGCCGGGGGTTGCCTTTGCCTTGCGGGCTGTGACTGGGTCGGTAATGCGGATGTAGTCGCAGCGGCCCGACAATATGGCAGACCCCAGCTCCGGCGAAAACGGGATCAGATTGTAGTATTCGATGCCGTCGAGATAGGGCAATCCTTTGTTCCAGTAGTTCTTGTTTTTCTCGACGATCCGGACCTCGTTTTCGACATACCGGACAGTGCGGAAGGGGCCGGTGCCCGGGTAATCGGACAATTTGCGCAGATTGTAGTTGTTGTCTTCGAGCGTTTTCTTGCGGACAATCACGTTCCAGCCGCTGGCGATGGCCGCCATGATGAAGGCCTTTGGACGCGGCTCCGCCAATACGAATTCGACCGTGTAGGGGTCCTTTGCGTTGATCTCGCTGACCGCCTTGAAGAGGATGCTGCGGGGAATGCTGATGCCCGAGGGCGGCTTGACGATCCGATCAAAGGTCGCCTTCACGTCCTCGGCGGTCAGCTCGGCGCCGTCATGGAATTGGACGCCTTTACGCAGAAAGAAGGTGTATGTCTTGCCGTCTTTTGAAATCTCCCAGCTATGCGCAAGATCGGGAATGATCGTCTTGCCACCGTCGCGCGGATCGTGGCGGATCAAATTGTCGAACATCCCAGCCATTGCACCGAGAGTGGCGATTGTACCTGCCTGGTGAATGTCGAAATGCGGCGGACGCATCAAAATGCCCAACCGCAGAACGCCGCCGGATTTGGGATTGGGCTCTGGAGCCGCGAGCTGAAATTTCGAGCCGTCGAACTGGTCGGGGATCTCGATGGCATGACCGAATCGCCACGGAAGGGCCGAGGCCCCGATAACGGCTGCGCTGCCTTGCAGAAAGCTGCGGCGGGTCCGCCATGCGCGTGCGGAACGCAAATCGCTCATACGGTCTTCTCTCCTCGATGAACTACAAGGTCTCCGGTCACGTCTTATCCAGCCAGACGGTATCTAATCTGACGACATCGTATACGCCGAAATATTGGGCGGGATTGTGGCCCTTGACGTAGTTATACCAGACGTCATTTATGTTTTCCCAAGCCACCGGCAGAAATGGTGGATCCTGTTCCATAATGGCTTCGGCCTGCCGGATCAGCGCCAGGCGCTTGCCTGCGTCCACTTCCCGATCGATGCGTGCGGTCAAAACGGGAAATTCTTTATTGGCCCATAACGAGTAATTCTGAGGGCCGTCCTTGCCATACCAGGCATTAAAATAGTCCGAGGGATCGAGCAGAGTGGACACAATCGCGCCGATCGCCAAGTCGTAATTGCCGCTTTTGATGTCGTCGAACCAGACTGATTCGACCACCGTGCGCAGATTGCACTCGATATTGAGCGTCTGCTGCAACATCGCCTGGATTGCTTGCGACCACAGTCGAAAGATGGCGATATCACGGACGAGATAATCAAGTCCTTTGATCCCGCCTTCACAACCCGCCGCCGCCATCAGTGCGCGGGCTTCCTTGATGGCAGCGGCCGGATCCGCCTGATAGCCAAGTCGCTTCGTCAGCTCTTCCTTGGGCGTGGCAAACTCCGAGAAGGGATAGATAAAGCCGCCAAACATCATCGGAGCCACGTCCTTAACGACTTCGACCAGGACCGGCTTGTCCAGGACCAGGTGCATGGCGCGACGTACTCGCGGATCCTCCAGTGGTTTTCGCTTGTTGTTTACCCAGGTCGCGTGCACCACGCTCTGGTAATACCTGGCTGTCGACATGCCGGGCGTGTCCTTCGCCTTGCGGGCCGTGACTGGATCCGTTGCGCGTACATAATCGACGCGACCGGATAGTATCGCCGACGCCATCTCGGGAGAAAACGGCAAGACGTTGTAAAACTCGATGCCGTCGAGATACGGCAAGCCCTTGTTCCAATAATTGGGGTTCTTCTCCATCACCCAGAGCTCATTCTCGACCCGCCGAACGGAGCGGAACGGGCCGGTGCCGGGATAGACCACGACCTTGCGTAGGTTGTAGTTGTTGTCCTCCAAGGTCTTCTTGCGGACGATCACGTTCCAGCCGCTGGCGATCGCCGACATCATGAAGTTGGTTGGTCGTGCCTCGGACAATTTAAATTCGACGGTGTACTTGTCACGCGCATTGATCTCGCTGACCGAGCTGAAAAGCAGGCTGCGCGGAATGCTGATGCCCGAGGGCGGCTTGGCAATGCGGTCGAAGGTGGCTTTCACATCCTCGGCGGTCAGCTCGGCGCCGTCATGGAACTGGACCCCCTTGCGCAGGAAGAACGTGTAGGTCTTGGCGTTCTTGGAAATCTCCCAACTATGCACGAGGTCCGGGATGATGGTCTTGCCGCTGTCGCGCGGATCGTGCCGGACCAGATTGTCGAACATGCACCCTTGGGAACCGAGATTGTTGATCGTCCCGGACTGATGGATGTCGAAATGCGGCGGCCGCATCGTGATGCCGTAGCGCAGCACGCCGCCGCTCTTCGGGTTGGGCTCGGGAGCCGCGAGCTGAAATTTCGAGCCGTCGAATTGGTCAGGGATCTCGGCGGCATGACCGAACCGTCTGGGCAGGCCGTAAATTCCGCCCGCAACCGCGGCACTGCCTTGCAAAAAACCGCGGCGGGTCCACCAGGGCCGTCCCAACTGCGACTCGCTCATGCCGTTTCTCTCCTCGGT